>JALOLG010000458.1 GCA_025456105.1 Ilumatobacteraceae bacterium
CGCCCTGATCCCGACCGCCTGAAGCTCTACTCGTACCAGCTGTTCACCAAGCTCGAGGGGGCCGTGACCGCCGGCATGGTCCACCTCGGCGACCGGCTCGGCCTGTACCGGGCGCTCGCCGACGCCGAGGGCGGGCTCACGTCGGGCGAGCTGGCCGCGGCCTGTGGCCTCCACGAGCGCTGGGTGCGCGAGTGGGCCTACAACCAGGCCGCCGCTCGCCTGATCGAGGCGACGCCCGACGAGCGCTTCTCGCTCGGCCCCGAGGCGCGCGCGGTGCTCGCCACGCCCGACCACCCGGCGTTCGGTATGGGCATGTTCCACCGCCTGCCCCAGACGATGCGCACGCTCGAGGAGATGCCCGAGAGCTTCCGCACGGGGGTGGGCCACGACTACGACAGCCACGGCCCGGAGGGGGCGGTGGGCATCGAGCGGTCGTTCGAGCCGTGGAGCAACGCCAACCTCATCCCCGTGGTGCTCCCGGCGCTGGAGGGCGTCGTCGACAAGCTCCAGCACGGCGGCACCGTGATCGACGTGGGGTGCGGCGCCGGCAGCGCGGCGCTCCTGATGGCCCGGGCGTTCCCGAGCAGCCAGGTGCGCGGCTACGACATCTCGCGCTACGCGCTCGGCCGGGCCGAGCAGAAGCGGGTGGAGTCGGGGCTCACCAACGTGCACTTCCACGACCCCCGCCAGGACCCGCTGCCGTCGAACCACACGGTCGACCTGGTCACCACGTTCGACTGCATCCACGACATGACCGATCCGCAGGGGATGATGCACATCCTCCGCCAGGCGATCGCACCGGACGGCACCTGGCTGCTGGTCGACATCAAGGCGCTCGACTCCTTCGCCGAGAACGCCGCCAAGAACCCGATGGCCTCGCTCATGTACGGCATCAGCGTGCTGTCGTGCATGTCGTCGGCGCTGTCGGAGCCCGACGGTGCCGGCCTCGGCACGCTCGGCCTCTCGGAATCACGAGCCCGAGCGATGGCCGAGGCGGCGGGCTTCACGAGGTTCCGCCGCCTCGACATCGAGCACTCCGTGAACGCGTTCTACGAGGTGCGTCCCTAGATCGCGCCGGCGCACGCGGCGCACAGTCCCTCGAGCGCGAAGTGGCCGGGCTCGAGGGTGAAGCCGGCGTCGGCGTGCACGCGGGCGGCGAGCGTGCCGACGGCGTCGGCAGCGACGGGCACGATGGCGTGGCACTCGCGGCACACGGCCACCACCGAGTCGTCACCGGCGAGGCGCACGAGCGAGCGACCGTGGCCGGCGTGCACGTGCGACACCAGGCCGAGCTCGGAGAACGTACCCAGCGTGCGGTACACGGTGGTCTCGTGCACGCTCGGCTCGATCTCCTGGGCGTGCGTCGTGAGGTGCGCCGTGTCGATGGGGCCCGGGTGGTCGAGCAGCACCTGGAGCACGGCGATCCGCGGCCCGGTCACGCGGCAGCCGTGCGACCGCAGCACCGCCGTGGGGTCGCGGTCGAGCGGCGCGATCGGGGCGTGGGTCGGTTCGGGCCGCACGCCTGCGGACCGTAGCCAGCGTCAGTGGGCGTGGACGGCGTCGGCGCGGCGGCGCAGCCGGCCGCCGGCGAGGAACACGACGAGGAAGCACGCTGTGGCCACCAGCACGATGGTGGAGCCCGACGGCAGATCGAGGTGGTAGCTCACGTTCATGCCGACGAACCCGCACACGGCACCCAGCACCGTGGCGCCGCGATGAGGGTGACGCCCATGACGCTCATCGTGGCCAGCACGGTGGCGGCGAGCACGATCATCAGCGCTGCGTCGACCCGGGTGGTGCGCACGCCGGTGGCCTCGGCGACCTCGGCGTCGAACGTGGTGAACAGCAGCGGCCGGTAGGCGAGCACCACGAAGGCGACCGTGGCGAGCGCGACCGCGCTCACCAGCCAGACGTCGGTGGAGGTGACCCCGAGGATGTTGCCGAACAGCAGCGCGTCGGCGTTGCGGCCGGGTGAGCCGTAGCGCGCGACGAGCGCGATGCCGAGCGCGAACGACGCGGTGGTGACCACGCCGATCGCGGCATCCGACCCGATCGGGCGACGACGCACGATGCCGCCCACCATGAGCGCCGCCACCACGCCCCACACGCCGGCTCCGAGGAACACGTTGACGCCGATCAGGCCCGCGACGGCGTAGCCGCCGAAGATCGCGTGCGAGAGCCCGTGCCCGATGTAGCTCATGTTGCGCAGCACCACGTAGCAGCCGACGAGGCCGCAGAGGGCGCCCGCGATCGTGGCCACGATCACGCCGTTGCGGAAGAACTCGAACTGGAACGGCGTGAGCAGGTCGGCGATCACGAAGCCCCCCGGGCCGACCGCCGGAACGGGACGACGGTCGACGACGGTCCGGCGTCGACCACCACCCGCATGCCACCGTGCTCGAGCACCTGCATCGGCGCGCCGTACGTGCGCTCGAGGACGTCGGGCACCAGGACCTGCTCGGGCGGCCCGGCGCCGATGACCGACCGGTTGAGGCACACCACGACCGGGAGGTGCGTGGCGATGCCGTTGAGATCGTGGGTGGTGAGCAGCACCGTGAGACCCTCGCGGTTCAGCTGGCCGAGCAGGTGCAGCACCTCGTGGCGGGTGGCGACGTCGAGCCCCGACGTGGGCTCGTCGAGGAAGATCACCTCGGCGCCGGTGAACAGCGCGCGGGCGATGAACACCCGCTGCTGCTGCCCGCCCGAGAGGTTGCGGATGTGGCGGTCGGCCAGGCCGCCGAGCCCGAGGCGCTCGAGCACCTCCGCGATCTCGCTGCGCTCACGACGGCTGATCCACGGTGCTCGCAGGCCGCGCGCACGCGCCATGCCGACGCACTCGGTGACGGTGACCGGGAAGTTCCAGTCGATCCGCTCGGTCTGCGGGACGACACCGACCCGCAGACCGGCGCGCCGGCGGACCTCCCCGGCGACGGGGCGCACGCCACCCAGCAGCACGCGCAGCAGCGTCGACTTGCCCGAGCCGGACGGGCCGACCACGCCGATCAGATCGCCCGGGTCGACGGTCAGGTCGACGTCGACCAGCACCGGGGCCGCGCCGTACGAGACGGTGATCCGGTCGGCGACGAGCAGGGCGTCCACGTCGACCGCCTACTGCGGGTAGGTCGCCTCGTCGGGCGCCACGTTGCGGACCTCGAACGCCTCCAGCACCGAGGCGTCCCCGCCGAGCGCCTCGGTCATCGTGA
>JALOLG010000130.1 GCA_025456105.1 Ilumatobacteraceae bacterium
CGAGGCCGAGCGCGACGCCGCGATCGCAGCGCTCTCGTTCACCACCGATCTCGCCGACCTGGGCGACCGCCTGCTGGTGGTGGAGGCCGTGGTGGAGGACGAGGCCACCAAGGTCGAGGTGTTCTCGATCCTCGACAAGGTGGTCAGCGACGACCGGGCGATCCTCGCGTCCAACACCTCGTCGATCCCGATCATGAAGCTCGGCATCGCGACCGGCCGGCCCGAGCAGGTCGTCGGGATCCACTTCTTCAACCCGGTGCCCGTGCTGCGCCTGGTCGAGCTCGTCACGAGCCTGCTCACCTCCGACGAGACCGCCGGACGAGCCGAGCAGTTCGCCACCGACGTGCTGCACAAGCGCGTCATCCGCAGCCAGGACCGGGCGGGGTTCGTGGTGAACGCGCTGCTGATCCCGTACCTGCTGTCGGCGATCCGCATGATGGAGTCGGGCTTCGCCACCGCCGACGACATCGACACCGGCATGGTCGAGGGCTGCAACCACCCGATGGGGCCGCTGCGCCTGAGCGACCTGATCGGCCTCGACACCACCCTCGCCGTGGCCGAGAGCCTCTACGAGGAGTTCAAGGAACCGCTGTACGCCCCGCCACCCCTGCTGTCGCGCATGGTGGAGGCCGGGCTCCTCGGCCGGAAGACCGGTCGGGGCTTCTACGACTACGGAGGTCGCTGATGTCCGGTGAGCGCGTGCTGGTGGCCAAGGTCGGCCTCGACGGCCACGACCGCGGCGTGAAGGTGGTGGCGCGCATCTTGCGCGATGCCGGCTACGAGGTCGTGTACACCGGGCTGTTCCAGACGCCCGACACGGTCGCGGCGGCCGCGGTCGACGAGGACGTCGACCTGATCGGGCTGTCGATGCTCTCGGGAGCGCACATGACCCTCGCCCCGCTCGTGGTGCAGAAGGTGCGCGAGCGCGGCGTCGACATCCCCGTGATCGTGGGGGGCATCGTGCCCGACCCCGACGTCCCGGTGCTGCAGGAGGCAGGTGTGGCTGCGGTCCTCACCCCCGGGGCGACGGCCGAGCAGGTGGTCGACACCGTCGCTCGCGTCATCGAGCAGCACCGCGCCGAGTCGTCGTGACCGACCGCGTCGAGCGGCTCACCAACCTCCTGGCGCTGCTCCTCGAGACGCGCGTGCCGCTCAGCGCGGTCGAGATCATGGACCAGCTCGGCGGGCTGTACCCGGCCGGGGAGTCGGCGCGGCGCGGCGCGTTCGAGCGCGACAAGGCCACCCTGCGCGAGATCGGCGTGCCGATCGAGCAGGACGTCGGGCTCGGCGAGCAGGCCGGTCAGACGCGCTACCGGATCGACCGCCGCCGCTACGAGCTGGCCGACCTCGACCTCACCGACGACGAGACCCGGGCGCTCCAGGTGGCGGTGGCCACGACCCGCCTCGGTGCTGGCGACGTCGACTCGGCGCTCTGGAAGCTGGGAGCGAGCGCGGTCACCGGCGACGTGGACGTGGTGGCCACCGTGCCGGCGCTCCCCGCGCTCGCCGAGCTGCGCCGGGCCGTGGCCGAGCGGGCGGTCGTGCGGTTCCGCTACCAGGGCGCCGATCGCGACCTCGAGCCGTGGGGGATCGGCCTGCGTGACGGCCGGTGGTACGTGGTGGGCCGCGACGTCGACCGCGCGGCGCCGCGCACGTTCCGCGTCGACCGCATCGAGGCCGGCGTGCGCGTGCGCGCGGCCGGCACCGTGGTGCGGCCCGCCGACGTCGACGTGGCAGCCCTCTTGCCTGGTGACCCGAAGGAGCTCGCCGACGGCGGACTCGCGACCGCGGTCGTCCGGGTCGACCGGCCGCGCGCCGTGGCGGTCGAGCGCGAGCTCGGCGTGGATCGGGTGCGGCACCGTGGCCCCGACGGCGCGATCGACGTGGAGGTGCCGTGCGGCAACCGGCCCGCGTTCCGCTCGTGGCTCCTCGGCCTCGAGGGCCACGCCGAGGTGCTGTCACCACCGGAGGTGCGCGACGAGATCGTCGCGTGGCTGCGCGCCCTGGCGGGACGCTCGTGAGCGCTCGGTCGGGTCCGACGCCGGCCGATCAGCGGTTGCGGCGGCTCCTCGTGATGCTCCCGTGGCTGATGGAGCGCGGCAGCGTGCCGCTCGCCGAGGTGGCCGAGCACTTCGGGGCCACACCGGCCGAGGTGGCGCGCGACCTCGAGCTGGCGGCGCTGTGCGGGCTGCCGCCCTTCGTCGACGAGCTCATCGACGTGTTCATCGACGAGGACACGGTCGTGGTGGGCGTGCCGCGGCTGTTCACCCGCCCGCTCCGACTGTCGAGCCCCGAGGCGTTCGCCGTGCTCGCGGCCGGCCGGGCGGCAGCAGGTCTGCCTGGCACCGATCCTGATGGTCCGCTCGCCCGCGCCCTCGCGAAGGTCGCGGCCGCGATCGGCGAGGATCCAGCGCAGCTCGACGACGTCGACGTCGATCTGGCGGCACCGCCCGAGGTGGAGGTGCTGCGGGGGCACGTCGCCGACTCCGATCGGCTGCGGATCCGGTACTGGAGCGCATCGAGCGACACCGAGTCCGAGCGCACCATCGTGCCCCGTCGGCTGGTGGCCGATCGCGGCCACTGGTACGTGATCGCCTGGGACGACGCTGCCTCCGATCACCGAACCTTCCGCATCGACCGCATCCGCGGGATCGAGCCCACGGGGGAGCACGATGCCGATGCCGGCCGTGGGCGTCCGATGCCCGAGCCGGGGCGGTTCTTCGTCGACGCCGACGTGGAGCGGGTGGTGCTGCGGCTCGCGCCCTCGGCCGGCTGGGTGGTCGACACCTATCCGGTCGACGAGGCGCGCGAGCTCGACGACGGTCGGCTCGAGGTGCGCCTGCCGGTGACCGGCCGGCGGTGGCTCGAGCGGCTGCTGCTGCGCCTCGGCGGCGACGGCGAGGTGGTGGAGCCGGTCGAGTGGCGCGACGTGGGGCGGGAGGCGGCGGCTCGTCTGCTGGCGCGCTACGAGCGTTCGTAGAGCGCGGTCAGTGCGTCGGGGTCGTCGATGCCGAGATCGTCGAGCAGGTGCGGGAGCACGGCTGCCGTGGCCCGGGCGTCGGCCAAGGCGTCGTGCGAGCGCCCGGGATCGATGCCGTAGCGCTGGCACACGTCGGCCAGGCGGTGCGAGGCGCGGCGCTCGGGATCGAGCCGGCGCGAGAGCCGCAGCGTGCACAGCCGACGATCGATCGGGAGCGACACGCCGCTGCGCCGAGCGGCCCGCCGGAGGAACGCCTCGTCGAACGCGGCGTTGTGGGCCACGAACACGCTGCCGTCGAGGCGCTCGGCCAGCTCGGTGAGCGCCACGCGCAAGCTCGGCGCCCCACGCAGGTCGGCTCGGCGCAGGCCGTGGATGTGGCGCGGGCCGGGACGGCGCCACGGCCGCCCGAGCCGGACGAGGCTCGACCACTCGTCGACGATCACGCCGTCGCGCGTGCGCACGACGCCGATCTGGACGATGCGGTGGCGGCGGGGGGACAGCCCGCTCGTCTCGAGGTCGACGGCGGCGAAGGTGATCGACCCCAGGGCCACGTGGCCCACGGTAGACGGGGGGTGTGACCGAGAGCGGGGTGCCCGGCTCAGCGGCCGGCGAGGCGGGCCCGGATGCCGATGGGAGCGGCGACGGTGAAGCCGGCGAGGTGGCGCTCCTCTTCCGACTCGCCGCCCCAGAAGCCGTACTCGTGGTTCTCGCGTGCGAACGACTGGCACGGCGTCCGGACGGGGCAGGTGGTGCAGAGCAGGTTCGCCTGGGCCTCGCGCCGGGCTCGCGCCTGGGGCCGTTCGGCCTTGGGCGGGAAGAAGAGGTGCGTCTTGCCCTTGCAGACCGCGTGGCCGCGCCAGTCGCCGTCGGTGACGATCCGGAACTCGAGCACTTCCGCTGCAGACATCGGTGACCTCCGTGTGTGAGCTCCCCGGCGGGGGAGGGAGCGGCGGGGGCCGGGAGGGTGTGGCCCCACGCCGCTCGCATTGAACACTAAAACTACGGAGCGAGGCTGTAAAGGGATTTTCGTGCTAAATCACAGGAGCTCGGCGGCGAGGCTCGCGACACCGCTGCGCTCGCAGGTGGTGAGCGTCACGTGACCGAAGCAGCGCTGGCCGGCGAAGGCGTTCGTGAGCACGGCCAGCGCGTTGTTCGACTCACCGAGGTACGGCGCGTCGATCTGGCTCGTGTCACCGGTGAACACCACCTTGGTGCCCTCGCCGACGCGCGTGAGGATCGTGCGCAGGGTGGTGGGCTCGAGGTTCTGCGCCTCGTCGATCACCACCATCTGGCGCTGCAGCGATCGGCCCCGCAGGAAGGTGACGGACTCGAGCGACAGCTGCCCCCGGCAGGTGAGCTCGTCGATCAGCCGACCGGCGTCGTGGCTGCTGCCCTGGTCGGTGAGCGCCACGATCGCGTCGTGGATGGCGGACATCCACGGATCGAGCTTCTCGTCGAGCCCGCCCGGGAGGAAGCCGACGTCGGCGCGGCCCACCGGCACGAGTGGGCGGTACACGGCCATGCGCTCGTAGCGCTGGGTCTCGACCACCTGCTCGAGCCCGGCGGCGATCGCGAGCAGCGTCTTGCCCGTGCCGGCGCGGCCGTCGAGCGCGACGACCGAGATGTCGGGGTCGAGCAGCAGCTCGAGCGCGAAGCGCTGCTCCTTGCTGCGCGGCCGGAGCCCCCACGGCTCGGGGACGGCGTGGGCCAGGAGCACCAGCTCGTCGTCGCGACGGCGGGCGAGCGCCGACTGCGATCCGGAGCGCAGCACGGCGAACTCGTTCTCGCCGAGCTCGGCGGCCTCGGTGACCGCGCCGACCGTGACCGCGCCAGCGGCGTACAGGCAGTCGACGATCTCGTGGCAGGTGTCGATGACCGTCCAGCCGATCGGTCGCTGCGGCGCACGCGTGCGAGCGGGACGGTGCTCGGCGGCGGCGACCCCGAGGTGAGCGGCCTTGATCCGCAGCGCGGCGTCGTTGGACACCATCGTGGTGGGACCCTGCTCGGTCTGGCCGAGCGCCGCGCCGATGATGCGGTTGTCGGGCACCGTCGGGTCGAGGCCGTGCTCGACGAGCAGGTGCTTGCGGATCCCGTTGATCTCGATCTGGATGGTGCCACCGTCGTCGCCGATGGGGACCGGCGTCGCCAGCGAGCCGCCGTGCTGCACGCGCAGGTCCTCGAGCGAGCGCAGCGCGGCTCGCGCCGACCGGCCGACGTCGTCGAGGCGGGTCTTGAGCCCGTCGAGCTCCTCGATCACCGTCAGCGGCACCACGACATCGCTCGCACCGAACGAGGAGATGCAGGTCGGATCGGCGACGAGGACCGAGGTGTCGAGCACGACACGGGTCCGGAGCGCCGACCCGGAGGTGGGCACGGGATCGGCCGGGAGGAGATCGGTCACCGCCACTCCTTCCCCCGCAGGGGGTGTCGTCGTGTGAAGCCCAACGGATGACTGTTGTAGCGCACGGCGGCGAGCCGCGTCGGGGATACTGCCCCTGATGTGCCCGTTCTGCGAGATCGTCGAGGGCCGGGGCGAGGCGGAGGTGGTGCTCGCCACCGAGCAG
>JALOLG010000131.1 GCA_025456105.1 Ilumatobacteraceae bacterium
GCTCTGAGCCGGGTGCTCAGCGAACGAGGAAGTTGGTGAACTGCCAGGGGTCGTCGCGGTCGATCCCGTCGGCCTCGCTGCCCCACTCGGCGAACAGATCGACCCGGCTCGACACCGGGTCCCAGTCGGCGGGACCCGACCAGCACGTGCCGAGGTACGTCGAGGCGACCTCCAGGATGTCCTCCCACGGGAGCTCGTCGGGCACCCGCACACCCTCGGCGGGGTGGTCGAACATCCAGCGCATCGCGCCGACGATCGAGGCGGCCACCTGCAGCGTGGTGGCGTTCTGGTGCGGGACGAGCGCTCGGGCCTCGTCGATCGTGAGCTGCGAGCCGGTCCACCACGAGCGGTACGGGTGTCCCATGAGCAGCACGCCCAGCTCGTCGCGACCGGAGACGATCTCGTCGTTGAGGATGCGCTGGCCCGACTGCATCCGCCAGCCGTTCGCGATCAGCTCGTGGACGCTGTTGATGGCGACGTCGGACGGGCAGTAGGCGTAGTGGACGGTGGGGCGGTAGACGGTCCGGCCGTGCTCGTCGCGCACGGTGAGGTGCTCGCACATCGTGTACGACTCGCCGTGACGGATCACCATCCCGCGGATCTCGCCGCCCAGCGGCACCCACGAGCGGACCCAGGTCTGCATGCCGGGTCGAGCGATGCAGATCTGGTTGCGCGGGCCGTCGGCGGTGTGCACGTACGCGTCGGGTGGGAGCCGCTTCTCGTGGGTGCCCCAGCCGAGCTCGGCCGGTGCGACACCTTCCTCGTAGAAGCCCTCGACCGACCACGTGTTGACGAACTCGTCGACCTCCTTGGGGCGGTCGGTGATCTGCGTGTCGCGCTCGGCGATGTGGATCACCTTGGTGCCGGTCAGCATCGCCAGCTCGGCGTACCGCCGGGCGGCGAGGGCCGCCTCGATCGTCGGCGCTGCGTCGCCGGCGATGCCGTCGTGCAGCATGCGAGTGGCGATCTCGGTGAGCGCCTGCTTGGCGAAGTGGCTGACGAGGCCCGGGTTGGCGCCGTGCTCGAGGACCGCGCTCGGCCCGGCGTTGTCCCCCCAGCCGGCGATCATCCGACGGATGGCCTGGTGGCGCACGTAGAGCGTGCGATCGAGCGGGTTCGTGGACTCCATGGCGTCGTACGGGTCCCACAGCTCGACCGAGGTGTTCAGGTAGCGCACGCCGTGATCGCGGCACCACTGCAGGATCGTGCAGTTGTCGATGTTCCACGCGACGTCGACGATCATGTCGCCGCTGCCGACCCGCTCGGCGAGGAACGAGTCGAGGTTGTCCGGCGTGATCCGGCCGCTCTCGTAGGTGACGCCTGCGGCGAGCAGGTCGGCGACCCGATGGCGGTTGTCGACGAAGTCGACGATGCGGATCCGTGACGGCTCGATGCCGAGCTCGCTCACGATGAGCGGCAGCGTGCACTGGGCGACGGAGCCGCAGCCGAGCACGAGGATGCGTGGGGGGACCGAGGACGAGGTGGTCACCTCCGCAACCTAGCGGCCGGTCACCGGGTAGCGTCCGGGGCACCATGACTGAACCCTCCACGCGGCGCGGCGCGCCGCGCGGCCGCCGTCGGCGGCCCCACGACGATCAACCCGCCCGTGAGGGCATGCTCACCACGGTCACCGCGCTGCCGCCGGTGGAGCCGCCCACCGGCTTCGCCGCACTCGGGGTGCCCGAGCGCATCGACGTCGGCCTCGCAGCCGCCGGGTTCGCCCAGCCGTTCGCCATCCAGACCGAGGCCGTCCCCGTGGCCATGCAGGGCCGCGACGTGTGCGGCCGGGCCAAGACCGGCTCGGGCAAGACGCTCGCGTTCGGGGTGCCGATGCTGGCCCGGATCACCGACAAGGCCGAGCCGTCACGCCCGCTCGGCCTGGTGCTGGTGCCCACCCGCGAGCTCGCCGTCCAGGTGGCCGAGGTGCTCGCGCCGGTCGCCGAGGTCGCCGGCATGAAGGTGCTGCCCGTGTACGGCGGCAGCAGCCGCCAGCAGCAGGTCGCCGACCTGCAGCGTGGCGTCGAGCTGGTGATCGCCACGCCGCTGCGCCTCATCGATCTCCTCAAGTCGGGCGAGGTCGACGTCAGCGACGTGCAGATCGTGTGCCTCGACGAGGCCGACCGGATGGCCGACGACGGCTTCACGCCGCAGGTCGAGTGGATCCTGCGCCACTGCACCGGTCGCAGCCAGACGATGCTGTTCTCGGCCACGCTCGACGGCGACGTCGGCCACCTCATCCGGCACTACCTGAAGGACCCGATCGAGGTGGCCATCGACGCGGCCACCGACACGGTCGGCACGATGCACCACCTGTTCCTGGCGGTGCACCACATGGACAAGGACCGCGTGATCGGAGCGATCGCGCGGTCGATCCCGAAGATCGTGGTGTTCTGCCAGACCAAGCGCCTCTGCGACCGGGTCACCCACAACCTCGAGGAGCTCGGGCTCAGCGTGGCCGCCATCCACGGCGACCTGCCCCAGCCCGTGCGCGAGCGGGCGCTCCGGAAGTTCGCCGAAGGTGGGCTGTCGATCCTGGTGGCCACCGACGTGGCGGCTCGCGGCATCGACATCGACGACATCGGCGCCGTGATCCACTACGAGCCGGCCAAGGACGTCAAGGACTACCTCCACCGCTCGGGCCGCACGGCACGAGCGGGTCGCGACGGCTGGGCGGTCACGCTGGTCGAGTACAACCAGCACACCCAGATGCGGATCCTGCAGCGCGGCATGCGCCTCCCGGTCGAGCCGGCCATCGAGGTGTTCAGCAACGACATCCGGTTGCAGGACCTCTCGTCGTTCGAGGCCTGACCTGATGGACCGGCCAGGTTTCCTCGACCTGCTCGACGGTCCGCACACCGCCGTGCTCACCTCGCTGCTGCCCGACGGATCACCCCAGTCGACGCCGGTGTGGTTCCTCCGACAGGGTGAGGAGATCCTCGTGTCGTCGCGGGCGGGCCAGCAGAAGCACCGCAACGTGGTGCGAGATCCGCGCGTGGCGCTGACCGTCGTCGACCCCGCGAACCCGATGAGCTACGTCGAGGTCCGCGGCACGGCGGTCGCCGAGGACGACCCCACGTACGAGGCACGCGACGCCGTCGTGCGCAAGCACGGCTACGCCGACGGATCCGCCTTCGACCCGCCCGATGCCCGCCGGGTCGTGATCCGCATCCGCCCGCACCGCATCACCGGCCGCTGAGGCCCCGCTTCCGGCGTCCGCACGTCGCCCGGGCCACCGTTCTCGGTGACTTCCGTTGCGGTTTCCGCAACGATCGTCACCGAGGTTCGTCCACCCCGGGTCAGCCGGGGAGCCAGGCGGGGCGGGTCGATTCGTAGGCGTCGATCTCGTCGGCGTGGCGCAGGGTGATGCCGATGTCGTCGAGCCCCTCGAGGAATCGGTGCTGGGTGGCCGGGTCCATCGGGAACGGCTCGGTGATGCCGGCCGCCGGCACCTCCACCACGAGCCGCTCGACGTCGACGACGATCTCCGTGGCGGGGTCGGCCTCGATCGCCGCCCAGATCCGCTCGACCACGGCCTCCGGGAGCACCACGGGCACCAGGCCGTTCTTGGTGCAGTTGTTGCGGAAGATGTCCGAGAAGCTCGGGGCGATCACGGCATCGAAGCCGTGCTGCTGGATGGCCCACACGGCGTGCTCGCGGCTCGAGCCCACGCCGAACGCCGGCCCGGCGACGAGGATCGACGCCCGCGCGTAGCGCTCGTCGTTCATGACGAAGTCGCGGTCGTCGCGCCAGGTGGAGAAGAGGCCCTGCTCGAAGCCGGTGCGCTCGACGCGCTTCAGCCACTCGGCGGGGATGATCTGGTCGGTGTCGACGTCGCTGCGCCGCAGCGGCAGCCCGGTGCCCGACGCGATGCGCACGGCCTTCATGACAGGTCCTCCATCAGAGATCGTCGGGGGTGGCGAAGTGGCCGGCCACCGCCGTGGCGGCGGCGACGGCGGGGGAGACGAGGTGGGTGCGGCCGCCGCGGCCCTGGCGGCCCTCGAAGTTGCGGTTGCTGGTGCTCGCCGCCCGCTCGCCGGGGGCCAGCTTGTCGGGGTTCATGGCGAGGCACATCGAGCAGCCGGGCTCGCGCCAGTCGGCACCCGCAGCGCGGAAGATGCGGTCGAGGCCCTCGGCCTCGGCCTGCGCCTTCACGGCGTGGCTGCCTGGCACGACCATCACCCGGCCGATCGACACGCGCCGGCCGTCGAGCACGGCGGCGGCGGCCCGGAGATCCTCGATCCGGCTGTTGGTGCACGAGCCGATGAACACGGTGTCGACCGGGATCTCGCGGATCGGCGTGCCCGCCGCGAGCCCCATGTAGTCGAGGGCCCGGGCGATCGCGTCGCGCGCCGTGGGATCGCTGGCCTCGTCGGGGGAGGGCACGCGCCCGTCGATCGAGGTGACCTGACCCGGGTTCGTGCCCCAGGTGACGTTGGGGCGCAGGCGGCCGGCATCGAGGCGCACCTCGCGGTCCCAGCGTGCGTCAGGCGCGCTCCGGAGCGTGCGCCAGTCGTCGAGCGCCGCCTCCCAGGCGGCACCGCGCGGTGCGTGGGGGCGCCCCTCGAGGTAGGCGAAGGTGGTGTCGTCGGGCGCGACGAGCCCCGCACGAGCCCCAGCCTCGATCGACATGTTGCACACCGTCATCCGGCCCTCCATCGAGAGCGACTCGATGGCCGAGCCGCGGTACTCGATGACGTGGCCGATGCCGCCGCCGGTGCCGATCTCACCGATGATCGCCAGGATCACGTCCTTGGCCGTCACCCCGGCCGGGAGCGCGCCGTCGACCTCCACCGACATCCACTTCGGCCGCGACTGGGGGAGCGTCTGGGTGGCGAGCACGTGCTCGACCTCGCTCGTGCCGATGCCGAACGCGAGCGCTCCGAACGCACCGTGCGTCGCGGTGTGGCTGTCGCCGCACACGATGGTCATGCCGGGCAGGGTGCGGCCCTGCTCGGGACCGATCACGTGCACGATGCCCTGGCCGGCGTCGCCCATCGGGTAGTGGGTGATCCCGAACTCGCGGGCGTTCGCGCGCAGGGTGTCGACCTGCTTGGCCGAGATCGGGTCCGCGATCGGCTGGTCGATGTCGGCGGTGGGGACGTTGTGGTCCTCGGTGGCCACCGTGAGGTCGGGGCGCCGCACACGGCGACCCGTGAGCCGCAGGCCGTCGAACGCCTGCGGGCTGGTGACCTCGTGGACGAGGTGGAGGTCGATGTAGAGCAGGTCGGCCTCGCCCGGCGCCGAGTGGACGACGTGGCGGTCCCAGACCAGCTCGGGGAGCGTGCTGCCCGGCATGTGACGTTCCTTCCGGTGTCTCAGGATGTGAGATAGCATTCCTGACTGATGGACACACTATCCGGGATCGGCGTGCTCGACAAGGTGGTGGCCGTGCTCGGTGCGGTGGCCGAGGCACCGCGGACGCTCGCCGACCTGCAGGCGGCGACCGCGCTCCCGCGCGCCACCGCGCACCGGCTCGCCGCCGCGCTCGAGGTGCACGGGTGGCTCCGACGCGACGACGAAGGC
>JALOLG010000132.1 GCA_025456105.1 Ilumatobacteraceae bacterium
ACGGGGTGGATCGCCGGGCCCGAGAGCCCTCCCCCGCCGGCACCGAGCGCCGGCCGCTTGGTCCGCGCATCGATGGCCATGCCGAGGAGCGTGTTGATGAGCGTCACCGCCTCGGCCCCCGCGTCGGCGACCGCTCCGGCCACGTCGACGATCCGGTCGGTGTTCGCGCTGAGCTTGGCCCACCGCGGGCGCAGGCACGCCGCGGTGGCCCCGATCACCTCGGCCGAGAGCGCCGCGTCGTGCGCGAAGATGCCGCCGCGACCCTCGAGGTTCGGGCACGACAGGTTGACCTCCACGGCGACGACGCCGGGGGGCGCCTCGGCCAGCATCGCCGCCGCCCGGGCGTAGTCGTCGACGGTGCGCCCCCAGATGGAGGCCACCACTCGCGCGCCCGTGGCCAGCAGGTCGGGCAGCACGTGCTCGAGCCAGTGCTCGACGCCGGGACCCTGCAGGCCGACGGCGTTGAGCATGCCGGCATCGACCGGGTGCAGCCGCGGCGCCGGGTTGCCGGCCCAGGCGTAGGCCGCGAGCGACTTCGTGACCACCGCGCCCAGCCCTGCGAGGTCGAGGTAGGCCGCCAGCTCGGTGCCGTACCCGGCCGTCCCCGACGCCGTCATCACCGGGTTGGGGAGCTCGACCGACCCCACCCGGACGCGCAGGTCGACGGTCATCGCGCCGCGTCGCCAGACGCTGGTCGCGCCGCGTCGCCAGACGCTGGTCGCGTCGCGTCGCCAGACGCTGGTCGCGTCGCGTCGCCAGACGCTGGTCGCGTCGCGGCGCGGGCCGCCGAACGAGCATGGTGCTCCTGGAGGCTGCAGACCTCGAACCCGGTCGGAGGGCGCTCGCTCAGCCCCTGCACCGCGGCGAGCGCAGCGTCGATGGTGGTGACGCAGCCGACGTGGTGGAGGCTCGCAGCCTTGCGGATCTCCTCGCCGTCGGTGCGACCACGACGCCCACGGGGCGTGTTGATCACGAACCCGATGGAGCCATCGGCGATGAGCGCCGGTGCAGTGACCGGGTCGTCGTCTTGCACCTTGCCCACGACGCGGTCGACCGGCATCCCGAACCGCTCGAGGTACGCGGCGGTACCCGACGTCGCAGCGATCCGCAGCCCGAGCTCGCGCAGGCGCGCCGCCACGACGAGGCCGGCGGGCTTGTCGGGATCCGCGAGCGACACGAACACGGTCCCCTCGGTGGGCAGCAGGGTGCCCGCCGCCACCTCGGCCTTGTCGAACGCGCGGCCGAACGTCGTGTCGATGCCCATCACCTCACCGGTGGAGCGCATCTCCGGGCCGAGCGCCGGATCGACCTCGGGGAACCGCGTGAAGGGCAGCACCGCCTCCTTGACCGCCACGTGACCGGTGCTGGGCTCGCCCAGGACGCCCTCGGCGCGCAGCTCGGCGAGCGTGGCCCCCAGCATCACGCGCGTGGCGACCTTGGCGAGGGGCACGCCGGTGGCCTTGGCCACGAACGGGACGGTGCGGCTGGCCCGCGGGTTCGCCTCGATCACCGAGACCGTCGTCCCGCTGACGGCGTACTGGACGTTGATGAGCCCGCGCACGTCGAGCCGCTCGGCGATCGCTCGCGTGTAGTGCTCGATCACCTCGACCACCCAGCCGGGCAGGGTGGGTGGCGGGATCACGCAGGCCGAGTCGCCGGAGTGCACCCCGGCCTCCTCGACGTGCTCCATCACGCCGCCGATCACGACCTCGCCCGTGGCGTCGCGCACGGCGTCGACGTCGACCTCGACGGAGTCGGCCAGGAACCGGTCGACGAGCACGGGCCGCTCCGCCGACAGACCACCCTCGCGGCCGAGGCTGCCCGCGCCGCTCAGCTCGTGCATCGCTGCGCGCAGCTGCTCGTCGTCGTGGACGATCTGCATGGCGCGGCCGCCCAGCACGTAGCTCGGCCGCACCAGGACCGGGTAGCCCACCGCCTCGGCCACCGCCAGCGCCTCCTCGACGGTGACGGCCGTGCCACCGGGCGGCTGGGGGATGCCGAGCTCGGCGCACAGCTCGTTCCAGCGTCGACGGTCCTCGGCGAGGTCGATCGACGCCGCGGACGTGCCGGCGACGAGCTCGGGTGGCAGGCTGCCCGCCAGCTTGAGCGGTGTCTGGCCGCCGAGCGAGACCACGATGCTGTCGGGCGCCTCGGTCTCGATCACGTTGAGCACGTCCTCGAGCGTGAGCGGCTCGAAGTACAGCTTGTCGCTCGTGTCGTAGTCGGTGGAGACCGTCTCGGGGTTGCAGTTCACCATGATCGTCTCGTAGCCGGCCTCGCGGAGCGCGAAGCTGGCGTGGACGCAGCAGTAGTCGAACTCGATGCCCTGGCCGATCCGGTTCGGTCCGGAGCCGAGGATCACCACCTTCGGCCGGTCCGAGACCCGCACCTCGCTCTCGTCCTCCCAGCACGAGTAGTGGTACGGGGTCTCGGCGGCGAACTCGGCCGAGCAGGTGTCGACGGTCTTGTAGGTGGGCACCACGCCGAGCTCGTGCCGGCGGGCGCGCACCACCTCGGGGGTGACGGCGCACAGCTCGGCGAGCTGGACGTCGGAGAAGCCGAGCTGCTTCACCCGTCGCAGCGCGCGACGGTCGGCGGCGGCGAGATCGCTCCCCCGCCACGCCTCGTGGGTCTCGGTGATCTCGGCCATCTGGTCGAGGAACCACGGGTCGATGCGGCACGCCTCGTGCACCTCGTCGACGGCGACGCCGCGGCGCAGCAGCTCGCCGGTCTGCAGGATCCGGTCGGGCGTCGGGATCGCCACGGCAGCGAGCAGGTCGGCATCGGTGGACGCGGCGTGGCGCTCCTCGATGGTGCGGCCGGTGAGCCCGGGCAACCCGACCTCGAGCGAGCGGAGCGCCTTCTGGAGGCTCTCTTTGAACGTCCGCCCGATGGCCATCGCCTCGCCCACCGACTGCATCTGCGTCCCGAGGACGCCCGACGTGCCGGGCAGCTTCTCGAACGCCCAGCGCGGGATCTTGGTGACGACGTAGTCGATGACCGGCTCGAAGCTGGCGGGGGTGGCGCGGGTGATGTCGTTGGGGATCTCGTCGAGCGTGTAGCCCACGGCGAGCTTGGCGGCGATCTTCGCGATCGGGAAGCCCGTGGCCTTCGAGGCGAGCGCCGACGACCTCGACACCCGAGGGTTCATCTCGATCACCACCTGGCGACCGGTGGCCGGATCGACCGCGAACTGCACGTTGGAGCCGCCGGTCTCGACGCCGACCCGGCGGATGCAGGCCAGCGCAGCGTCGCGCATCTGCTGGTACTCGACGTCGGTGAGCGTCTGGGCCGGCGCCACCGTGATCGAGTCGCCCGTGTGGACGCCCATCGGGTCGACGTTCTCGATCGAGCAGATGATCACGCAGTTGTCGGCTCGGTCGCGCATGACCTCGAGCTCGAACTCCTTCCACCCGGCGATGGACTCCTCCACGAGGATCTCGCCGATCGGGCTGGCGGCGATCCCGTTGGCGGCGATGGCCTCGAACGCCTCGACGGTGCCGGCGATCCCGGTGCCGCGCCCGCCCAGGATGTACGCCGGGCGGACGATCACCGGCAGGCCGATCTCGGCCACGACCGCGCGGGCCTCCTCGAGGGTGTGGGCCGTGCCCGAGCGGGGGACGTCGAGCCCGATCTCCACCATCGCCCGCTTGAACTGCTCGCGGTCCTCGGCCGTCGCGATCGCCTCGGCGTTGGCGCCGATCATCTCGGGCGTCCCCGGCACGCCGATGATGCCGCGCTCGTGGAGCGCCATGGCGAGGTTGAGCGCGGTCTGACCGCCCAGCGTGGGCAGCACCGCGTCGGGCCGCTCGCGCTCGATGATGCGGGCCAGCACCTCCCACGTGAGGGGCTCGACGTACGTGGCGTCGGCGAAGTCCGGGTCGGTCATGATCGTGGCCGGGTTCGAGTTGGCGAGCACCACGCGGTAGCCCTCGCTGCGCAGCACGCGGCACGCCTGGGTGCCCGAGTAGTCGAACTCGCACGCCTGGCCGATCACGATCGGGCCGGACCCGATGATGAGGATCGTGGAGAGGTCGTCGCGGCGCGGCATCAGCGGCTCCCTCCGGCCCGTGCCATCAGGTCGGCGAACCGGTCGAAGAGGTACGTGCTGTCGTGGGGCCCGGGGCCTGCCTCGGGATGGTGCTGCACGCCGAACGCCGGCGCGTCGAGCACCTCGATCCCCTCGCAGACGCCGTCGTTGAGGTTCACGTGCGTGAGGCGAGCGAGTGGCGCGACGCTGTCGGCGTCGACGGCGAAGTTGTGGTTCTGGCTGGTGATCTCGATCACGCCGGTGGTCAGATCCTGCACCGGGTGGTTCCCGCCGTGGTGCCCGAACGGCAGCTTCACGGTGGTGCCGCCGAGCGCTCGGCCGAGCAGCTGGTGGCCGAGGCAGATGCCGAAGACCGGCACCCGGCCGAGCAGGTCGCGCACCGTGTCGACGGCGTACGGCACCATCGCCGGATCACCGGGGCCGTTCGAGAGGAACACCCCGTGGGGCGATCGGGCCAGCACCTCGTCGGAGGTGGTCGACGCCGGCACCACCTCCACCCGTCCGAGCCGGGCGAGGTGCCGCAGGATCGTGCGCTTGATGCCGAAGTCGAGCGCGACGATGGTGCGATCGGGCGCACCGGTCGACGGTGCGACCACGTACGGCTCGGCCGTGGTGACGGTGGCGACCAGATCGACGCCGTCGGTGCCGGGCTCGGCCCGGGCCGCGACGAGGAGCTCGGCCTCGTCGTCGCCGATCGCGCCGGGCATCGCCCCGGTGTCGCGCACGAGCCGGGTCAGTCGGCGGGTGTCGACGCCGGTGATGCCGGCGACGCCGTGCCGCCGGAGGAACACCTCGAGCCCCTCCTCGGCGCGGTGGTTGCTGTGGCGCCGAGCGACCTCGCGCACGATCACGCCGCGGCAGAACGGCCGTCGCGACTCGTCGTCGACGGCGTTCACCCCGTAGTTGCCGATGTGGACCGACGTGAAGGCGATCATCTGGCCCGCGTAGCTCGGGTCGGTGATCACCTCCTGGTAGCCCGACAGCACCGTGTTGAACACCACCTCGCCGGTCGCGGTCCCGTCGGCCCCCATCAGGTCGCCTTCGAAGACGCTGCCGTCGGCGAGCACCAGCGCGCCCGGACGCCGCTCAGCCACGTCCACCCTCCTTCTGCATGATCATGCACGCTACTGGATATCTCATCGGACGGCCGCCCCGTCGCGCACGACGACCGCACCGGCGAGGACCGTGTGGCGGACGCGGCCCCGCAGCGGCACGCCCACGTACGGGGTGTTGCGGCTCTTGCTGGCCAGGCGCCCGGGCACCACCTCCCACTCGACCGTCGGGTCGAGCACCGTGAGGTGGGCGGGTTCGCCGGGTGCGACGGGTCGACCGTGCCGGTCGGCCAGGCCGGCGATCGCAGCCGGCTTCCACGAGAGCGCTGCGATCACGTCGGCCAGGGGCATGTCGAGGTGCGCGAGGCACACGCCGAGGGCGGTCTCGAGCCCGAGCATGCCGGGCGGTGCGTCGTC
>JALOLG010000133.1 GCA_025456105.1 Ilumatobacteraceae bacterium
TCGCGGATCGCGTCGAGCGGCGGGTTGGTGACCTGCGCGAACAGCTGCTGGAAGTAGTCGAACAGCAGCCGTGGCCGCTCGGACAGCACCGCGAGCGGCGTGTCGGTGCCCATCGAGCCGATCGGCTCGGCGCCCGTCTTCGCCATCGGCGCCACGATGATCTTGAGCTCCTCGTGGGTGTAGCCGAAGATCTGCTGGCGCCGCAGGACGCTGTCGTGGCTGAACACCACGTGCTCGCGCTGGGGCAGGTCGTCGAACTCCACCAGCCCGTCGTCGAGCCACTGCTGGTACGGGTGCTCGGCGGCGAGCGCGGCCTTGATCTCCTCGTCGTCGACGATCCGCCCGCTCGCCGTGTCGATCAGGAACATCTTCCCGGGCTGGAGCCGGCCCTTCGTGACCACCTTGGCCGGGTCGATGTCGATCACGCCCACCTCCGACGCCATCACCACGAGGTCGTCGTCGGTGACCCAGTAGCGGCTCGGACGGAGGCCGTTGCGGTCGAGCACGGCGCCGATCACCGTGCCGTCGGTGAACGTGACGCTCGCCGGGCCGTCCCACGGCTCCATCAGGCTCGCGTGGAACCGGTAGAACGCCCGCTTCGCGGGATCCATGTCGGTGTGGTTCTCCCACGCCTCGGGGATCATCATCAGCACGGCGTGGTGCAGCGGCCGGCCGGCCAGGTGGAGCAGCTCGAGCACCTCGTCGAACCGGGCCGTGTCGGACGCCCCGTCGGTGCAGATCGGGAACGCCCGCTCCAGGTTCGGGAGCAGCGGGCTCGCCGCCATCGCCTCGCGTGCTCGCATCCAGTTCTGGTTGCCCTGCACGGTGTTGATCTCACCGTTGTGGGCGACGTACCGGTACGGGTGCGCGAGCGGCCACGAGGGGAACGTGTTGGTGGAGAACCGCGAGTGCACGAGCAGCAGCGCGCTCTCCACCCGGGGGTCGTTCAGGTCGTCGAAGAACTCGCCGAGCTGGGGCGTGGTGAGCATGCCCTTGTAGACGATCGTGCGCGCCGACAGCGACGGGAAGTAGGTGGTGAGCTCGCCGTTGAGCTCGTGCTCGGTGCGCTTGCGGGCCACGAACGTGAGCCGGTCGAGCGCGATGCCCGTGGCACCGTCGACGGCCTCGACGAACAGCTGCTTGAACGTCGGCATCGCGGCGCGGGCGGTGGCACCCAGGCAGTCGGGGGACACCGGGACGTCGCGCCAGCCGAGCACCCGGAGGCCCTCCTCCGTGGCGATCGCCTCGATGGCTGCCTGCGCCTTCTCGCACGCCACCTCGTCGACCGGGAGGAACGCGATGCCCACGGCGTACGCACCCTCGGCGGGCAGCTCGAACGGCACGACCGCACGGAGGAAGCGGTCGGGGATCTGCAGCAGGATGCCGGCACCGTCGCCCGTGTCGGGTTCGGCACCCGTGGCGCCCCGGTGCTCGAGGTTGCACAGGGCGCGCAGGCCCGTGACGACGAGCTCGTTCGACTTCACGCCCCGCATGTGGGCGACGAAGGAGACGCCGCAGGAGTCGTGTTCGAACCGCGGGTCGTAGAGACCCGAAGGTCCGGGGTAGGTCTGCATCGGTTGGGCTCCACAGATGTCGGAGTGGCTTCTGGGAGTCCGGGACGACGCTGGCCCGAACGGTTCCCGGCATGTTACGGGATCGCGCGCCGACCCCGCCAAACGGGTTCGCTGGGCTCAGGCGGCGAAGAGCTCGAAGCCCTGCTCGGCGAAGTCGTCGTCGTAGGCGAACGCGACGTCGATCATGCGATCGCGCATCACGAGGAACGATGTCCAGTCGACCAGGCTGACCGACCGACGATCGGCGGCGAGCATGGCGATGACGGCGCGATCGTGCAGCCGGGCGTCGACCCAGACCACCTCGACCAGCGGGATCAGCTGCTCGAGCGCCACTCGAGCCGCTTCCATGCCGAGCCGCCGCTGGACGAGCGCGGCCACCTCGGTGACGACCCCGCTGTGGGTGACCGCCACGGTGGCCCCGGCGTCGAGGTCGTCGAGCAGACGCCGCATGGCAGCTGCGGCATCGTCGTGGCGGGGATCGCTGGCGTCGAGTGCGGCGAAGATCGCGGAGGTGTCGACGAAGACGGCACTCACGCGAGGAACGCCTCGGCGAGCGCGTCGTCGTGGTCGCCGGCGGCCCCGTCGACCGACGCGAACGCACCCAGTGCGGTGCGGACCTTGGCGATCCGGCGCGATCGGATCTCGCGGGCGGTGAGCTCGTCGAGGAGATCGCGCATCACGGCGGCCTGCGACACGCCGCGAGCGGCAGCCAGCCGCTTCAGCGCCTCGGCCTGCTCCTCCGTCATGGAGATCTGCGTCCGGATCATGATGTCATGGTAGCCATCGATGACATCATGACATCATCGACCCCCGGTCCTCGGCAGCGCGTCAACCGGATCGGCTCGTGCGGTGTGTGAAGGTTCGATGGTGGCGACCGCCGACACGACGAGGAGCTTCGAGCAGCTCTATGCCGACGAGCTCCCGCGGCTCGTCCCGACCTTGCACGCCCTCACGGGCGACCGCGCCAGTGCGGAGGACCTGGCGCAGGACGCGCTCCGCCGGGCCCACGAGCACTGGGCCGAGATCTCGTCGTACGACCGGCCGGGTGCGTGGGTGCGACGGGTCGCGCTGAACCTCGCTGCGAACGCCGCGCGGGGTCGCGGCCGCGAGGCCCGTGCGCTGCAGCTCGTCAGGCCGGCTGCGCCGGTCGAGCTCCCGGCGACCGACGAGGCCCTGTGGGCCCTCGTGCGCGAGCTCCCCGAGCAGCAGCGCCACGCCGTCGTGCTGCACTACGTCGAGGACCAGACGGTCGCCGACGTCGCCGCCGTGCTCGAGGTGTCCGAGGGCACCGTCAAGACCCACCTGTCGAGAGCTCGGGCGACGCTCGCCGCCCGGCTCGCCGAGACCAGCGGAGCCGACCATGCCTGACCGCCCGCCCTCCGAGCACGACGTCGACCGCCTCCTGCGCGACGCGGGCGCTCGGCTCCGTGCGACCGCCCCCACCACGGTCACCCCGTCGACCAGACGTCGTCCACGGTGGATCGTGCCACTGACGATCGGCACCGTGGCCGCCGCCTCGATCGCGATCATCGTGGCGATCACGGGCCGATCCGACGACACGCTCGAGCAGCTGCCGGCCGAGCCGGCACCGGTCGTCACCGATGCGACGACCGTGACGACCGCTGCACCCGAGCCGACCGAACCCACCGCTCCCGGAACCGACGCAGCGGTCACGACGACCATCGTCGAGCCGGCGTTCTCGGTCGCGGTCGACCAGGTCGGCTGGGACGGTCCGGGCAGTGCGTGCCTCACCCTCGACGGCGCCGTCACCGGGTGCTTCCCCGGCGGCTCGATCTCGGCCGACTCCGGTGCACCCACGACCGCGTGGGTGCTCACCGATGACGGCGGCGGCGCCTTCGACGTGTCGATCGTCGACGGCGAGGTCAGTGCGGTCCCGTCCGGCCCCG
Organism: Ilumatobacteraceae bacterium; assembly: GCA_025456105.1. Taxonomy (GTDB): domain Bacteria; phylum Actinomycetota; class Acidimicrobiia; order Acidimicrobiales; family Ilumatobacteraceae. The sequence continues at coordinate 3,482 of JALOLG010000133.1, forward strand.
AGGGCGTGCCGTGCCCCGGCGATGTTCCGTACCGGAGCGACACCTGGCTCATCGGTCTGGTGTGCGGTCGCGGGGCAGCGCTGTGGGAGGCGCTCCCCAGCGGGCCGACCGGCCCGCCTGCACCCGAAGCGACGCACGGTGCCGACGGAGGCGTGCTCGAGCAGGCACAGCTCCCGGTGCGGCTGGAGCGGGTCCCGAGCGCGGACTGGCGCATCTACACCGCCGACCTCGACCTCGGGTACGAGGCTCGGTGCACTCTCGTGGTGCCCGACGACACCGGCTGGTACGAGAGCTGCGACGTGAGCCAGGGCCCGGCGCACCCGGGGACGCTCCTCGTCGAGCACGACGGCGAGGTCCACCTGGTCGACCCGACCGACGGCGAGGTCGAGGCGCTCGGCGACGTCGCGCTGCGCACCAACGGCTGCGACACGAGCATCCGTGACCTGGTCGGCGAGCTCGGTGGGGTGTTCGACGGCGCGATGGTGCGCGCGATCGCCTGCCGGGGCGACGACGCCACCGGTGCGGTCGGTGCGGTGTGGCTGCAGTCGGGTCCACCCGACGGGAGCCTCGTCACATGGCAGCGCGAGTCGGATGGCGAGTGGCAGACCACCGACTACGGCACCGGGATCGAACCGGACGTGAGCGCGCTCCCCCTCCCGCCGACCGACGTCGTGCTCGCCGAGCTCGACGTCGCCGCGGTCGGCTTCACCGATGCCACCGAGACCGTCCGCGACTGGATGGCCGCCGACCCCTCGCTCACCATCCCCGACGCGATCGCCGCCGGCGTTCCCGACGCCCTCGGCGTCGAGCGCTTCGACACCCTGGCCATGGTGGCGATCCCCTCGCTGACCTTCGTCGAGGTCACGTACCCCGACGACTCGATCGGCAGCGGCCGCTACGCCGTCTGGACCACCGAACCCGACGACGGCAGCGACCCGCTGCTCGTCGCCTGGCGCTGGGACCTGTGCACCCGCGGTGCCACCCCCGACGGCCTCTGCGTCTGATCGTTCGGGCTGCAGCTGCCATCACATGTGACGGCAGCTGCAGCCCAAAGCCTCGAAGGAAGGGTGGTGGCCGGTCAGTCGGTGAAGACCGGGGGGCGCTTCTCGAAGCCGGCCATCACGGCCTCGACCTGGTTCGGCGAGCCGATCTGGGCACCGATCACCCGGCGCTCCTCGGCGAACTGCTCGGCGGCGCCATCGGCGAACAGCCGGTTGAACAGCTCCTTCGCGCCGCGCACGGCGCCGGGCGAGCGCGAGGCGATGTCGCGCGCGAGCGCCATCGCATCGTCGTAGGGGGTGTCGCTGAGACGGGTGACCAAGCCCAGCTCGTAGCCCTCGGCGCCGCTCACGATCCGAGCCGTGAAGGTGAGCTCCTTGGCCACGTCGGGGCGGACGAGCTTCGACAGCACGAACGTGCCGGTCATGTCGGGCACGAGACCCCAGTGCACCTCGCGCACCGACAGCTGGGTGTCGGGGTGGACGATGCGGATGTCGGCACCGAGCGCGATCTGCAGACCGCCGCCGAGCGCGTGTCCGGTGACCGCCGCGATCACCGGCACCGGCACCTCCTGCCACACCCAGGCCACCTGCTGGCCGAGGTGCGTGATGCGCCCCTCGTCGATCGCGCCGGGATTGCCGCGTCGCGGCGAGTCGGCACCCTCGCCGCCGGCCATCGCCTGGAAGCTCGAGAAGTCGAGGCCTGCACAGAACGACGGCCCCTCGCCCGACAGCACGACGGCGCGCACCCCAGGCTCGGTCTTCAGCCGCTCCCCCGCCTCGGCGATCGCCAGGAACATGTCGCCGTCGAGCGCGTTGCGCTTGTCGGGACGGTTGAAGCGGACGTCGGCGACGCCGTCGGTGATGGTGATGACGACACGATCGGACATGGCCGCAGTGTGCCAGGTCAGATCTTGGTGGCCCGCAGCGTGTAGCTGTGCGGGAGGCGCTCGGGTCGGTCGCGCAGCCGGAGCTCGCCGCCACCGATCGGCTCCATCTGGTCGCC
>JALOLG010000459.1 GCA_025456105.1 Ilumatobacteraceae bacterium
CGGCGCGGGCGCTGCGGCCGGCCCGGCGGGCGGCAGCGGCTCGATCGGGCCCACGCTGGTCGGCGGAGCGGTCGTGTCCGGCACCACCGTCGTGTCCGGCACCACCGTCGTCGCGGGCACCACCGTCGTCGCGGTCGCCGGCACGACCGGCGCGTCCTCGACGACGGCCGGCAGGCCGACCGGCACCGCCTCCACGGCTTCGTCCGCCGGGAGCCGGACCGTCCAGCCCGGCACGATGAGATCGGGATCGTCGAAGGTCCGCCCGTCGCTCATCCGAGCACCCGCGTTGAGCTCCCAGACGTCGACCCACCGGGCCGGGTCCCCGAGGTGACGATCGGCGATCCGCGCCAACGTGTCGCCCCCCGCCACCGTGTGGGTCGCACCCACGAGCGCATCCACGGGCACGGCGACGACCTGTGTGTCGGTGCCCGGCAGCGCGAGCTCCCACCCCGGACGGATCAGGGCGGGGTTCGTGAACGTGTCACCGTCGGCCATCACGCGACCGAGGTTCAGGTCGAGGATCCGGTCGGCGAGATCCGCCACGCTGCGACCGGACGAGCCGGCGAGCCGCTCGGCGATCGAGAACACCGAGTCACCGGGCACGACGACGTGGGTCCGAGCGGTGACCGAGCCGACACCACGCTGACCGTCGACGACGCCCCACGATGCGCTTTCCGCCTGGTCCGCGAGCGAGACCACCGGCGTCCGCTCCGGGATCGGCACGGTCCGCGCCATCCCCCGACCCGGGCTCACGAGCGTCACCAGCACGAGCAGGCCGGTGGCGATGGCACGGGCCGACGGCTGGCACCACCCGAGCCCGCGCAGCGACGGCATCGCCAGACCGTGCCGGGCGAGGTGCGCGACCTCGGCCACCACCGTCACGATGGTGGCGGCCACGGTGACCCACCCGAGCGCGAGGGCGACGCGGATCGTCGCATCGGCGAGCGCCCGGTCGGCGATCGGCCCCCGCAGCGCGCCGAGGTCCCACGTGGACACGGGCGGGACCCCGGTCCAGGGCCCCGCCCCGCCGAACCGGATCTGCGCGATCCGCACCAGACACCACGGCACGACCAGCAGCAGCACGACCGCGCCGCCGAGACCCACCGCCACACTCCGGATCCGGCCGACACCCGTCGCCATCAGCTCCCTCCTCGGGCTCGGGCGACCCCGGTGCCGTGCACGGCACCCGATGGATCGCTGACCACCACGTCGACCCGCACCACGTCGGGTCCCACCTCGATCGACTCGACCCGGCCGGCCAGACCGAACGCCGCGAGCAGCTCGGCAGCCGTCCGCTGCACCACCACCCGCGCCCGCGCCGCATCGACGACGGGCGCGGCGGCGCCGGATCGGAGCACCGCGACGTCGAGCTGCTGCGCGCCGGCCCGAGCGGCCTGGAACGCCACCGACTGCGCCGCCGAGCGGTGCGTCACGACACGGTCGACGTCGCGCGCCAGCCAGACCACCGCTCCGGCCGTGAACGTGAAGAGCAGCACGAGCACGGTGACCGTGCCGGTGCCCCGGTCGCCCCGTCCGCGCCGCAACCCTGGCCGGCGGCTCACGGCACGACCGCCCGGTAGGGATCGACGGTGGCCACCGCCACCGCACGGCGCCGCCGCTCGCCGCTCGCCACCGGCTCGACGCCGCGCGTGCTCACACCGCACTCGACGACGACCCGGCCGCCTGGGCCGCCGACTCGGCGGCCGTGCGGACCTGCGCGTTCGCATCGACCTGTCGACCCAGGTGGATCACGAGGAGAGCGAGTCCGATGATCGCCGGGGCGATCACGACGAGCCCGAGCGCGTCGGCGGCACCCCGATCACGGATGGGACGGCCCGTCACGGCGTCCACCCCTCGACCGGCACGGCCGCCTGCACCGCGATCGGCGCGCGGGTGCCCCGCAGGATGCCCGGCGCCCGGCCGCGCACACCGACCACGACGGTCGACGTGGACCCCACGGGGCGCACGGCGATCTCGACCGCGACGTCGCGCAGGTCGGTGTCGGCGGCGAGCACCGCGAGCGCGCTCGATCGCGCGTCGTCGATCGCCACACCGCGGCGCGCCACCAGCGCGGCGGTGTCGCGCGCGACGGCCCGCGCCTCGGTGCGGGCGTGGCTCCACATGGCCGCCTGGAACGCCGCGAACGCGAGCACCACGAGCAGCGGGGTGAGCAGGACCGTCGTGAGCGTGCTCGAGCCGGGATCGCGCTCCGTCACGGCGCCGTCGGCGTGGTGATCGGGTTGTTCGCCTCGGTGCGGATGCGACCCCAGAGGATCGCGGCGATCACCGCCACGCTCACGCCCGCGGCGACGAACCAGAGCACCTGCTCGAGCGACACCGCGCCGCGGTCGCGGACCTCGGTCGAGACGGCCTCGCTCGGCACGAGCCGTCCGAGGTGGGCGCGCACCACGTGGAGCACGGCGACGGTGAGCATCTGGACATCGTTCATCGGGGGTTCCTCTCGATATGGGTTGATGGGGGATGGATGGTGGGGAGGACGTGGGACGTCGGGTCACGAGAACCCGAGTGCGGGGTAGACGACGAGCGCCATGAACACGAGCGCCATGCCGACGATGGGGCCGGTGAGCCGGGCGGTGCGCAAGCGCGCCTCGGTCTCCTGCTCGGTCGCGAGGGTGGATCGCAGCGTGGCGCACGTGGCGGCGAGGCTGCGGCCGACCGGCGCGCCCTCGGCCGCGGACAGCGCCGTCGTGGCCGCCACCTGCTCGAGCTCGACGACCCCGAGCTCGACGCCCGTGGCGTGCAGCGCCTCCACGAGGCTGCGACCGGTGGCGCCGATCTCGCGCATGCGACGACGGAGCTCGACGAACAGCCGCCCGTCGCCGGCGCTCGCCCGGCAGCTCCCGCGATCGCGGCGAGGGCCGACGCGACGACGTGCTCCTCGGCGGTTCGTCCGGCGAGCCGGAGCTCGACCTCGGTCGGCAGCGCGCCCGGCCGCCGCCGTGCGACCGCCACCAGCCGCTGCTGCACCCCGCTGACCGCCGAGTGATCGTCCGGCGGCCGGCGCAGCCGGCGCACCGCCGAGCCCACCGACGGGCGCGGCTGACCGGCACCGCTCACGACGAGCGCGAGACCGACGGCGGCCAGCACGGCGGCGACCACGAGTCGACCGGTGCTGGTCACGAGCCACCACCGACGGAGAGGAATCGACCGGGCTGCGGGAAGCGAGCGAGCTGGCGCACCCGCAGGAGCAGTGCCCCGTAGAGCAGCAGCGCGCCGGCGAGGAACAGCTGCCCCTCGAGGGTGTCGTAGGCGTCGAGGTACGAGCTGCGACCGAGCACGAGCAGCCCGCCGAGGAGCGCGCTCATGATGAGCACGAGCGCGCTCACCTCGCGGCGCGTCGGCGCCCGCTCGGCCTCGACGAGCCGACGGCGGTCGGCCTGGGCACGGGCCTGCTCGGCCAGCGCCGACAGCACCGGCACGGTGCGCGCCCCCCGCCGCACGGCGATCAGGAGCCCGGCCGCGACGAGGTCGCCGATCGGGTCGTCGATGTCGTCGGCGAAGCGCCGCACCGCCACCTCCGGGTCCTGGCGACCGAGGGACACCGCGAGACGGCGG
>JALOLG010000134.1 GCA_025456105.1 Ilumatobacteraceae bacterium
CCCGCAGGTGGGTCCGCGACGGATCGCGTGACGAGTCGGTGCCACGCACGACCCCCGTGGTCGTGCGCGCCCAGTCGAGCGGCGTCGACGGGTCGATGACCATCACGTCGAGCAGCCCGTCGTCGGGCGCGGCTTCCGGGATCAGGTCGAGCCCGGCCACGAGCATCCCGACGTTGGCCACCAGGACCGTCCGGCCGCGCAGCTCCACCTCCGGCTCGTCGTCGACCGCGATCAGCAGTCGCATCGGGCGCTGGCGCACCTCGACCGCTCCGACCACGGCATAGGCACCCCAGCCGAGGCGACGCTTCAGGGCCTCCGGCGCGGCCATCATCTCGGCGTCCCAGCCGGTGCCGCACATCACCGCGCTCAGCCGGCGCTCACCGTGCCCGAGGTCGACCTCGAGCAGGTCGATCGTGCGGTTGATGCCGGCGTACGCGGTCGCGACCGCTGCCGCGAGATCGAGCGGGATGCCGAGGTTGCGAGCCAGGAGGTTGCCGGTGCCGCCCGGCAGGATGCCGAGCGGCACACCCGTGCCGACCATCCCCTCGATCACGCCCAGCACGGTGCCGTCGCCACCCCACGCCAGCACCATCCCGGCACCGTCCTCGACGGCGCGTCGCGCCTGCCCGGTGCCGGGGTCGTCTCGGGTGGTGGTGACCCACGCCGGTGCTGGTGCGCCACCGGCGGTGACGATCGCCTCGAGCCGCTGGCGCCCGTCGTCGCCCACCTTGCCGGGGTGGGCGATCACCACGACGCGGCCGGGCGTGACGATGTCAGTGCCGGTAGGGGCTGGGAACATCGACACCCCCGACGTAGTGGTGGAAGCCAGCTGGGCGGATCAGCTCGACCGAGACCGCACCGTCGTCGCCGAGCACCAGCTCGAGCGCGCCGCAGACCTTCTCGCCGAGGACGGCCTGGACGTCGTCGGGGAGGACGGCCCAGGCAGTGGGCGCCCACACGTGGAGCACGCCGTCGCGCTCGAACCGACGCCACTGGTGCACGTGGCCGCTCAGCACCAGCCGCACGCGCGCCGCCGTCGTCATCGACATCACCCGCTCGGCCGCAGCCTCGGGGAGGTACCGGGAGGCCCGTCGACCACCCGTGTCGGCCGGATCGGCGAGCACGAGCGGCTTGTGGGTGCAGAGGGCAAGGTGCCGCCGCGCCGCCGCAGCGGCTGCCGTCTCGGCGGCCAGCCAGTCCCACTGCTCGTGCTCGAGGTCGGTGCCGGTGTCGACGAGCTGGGCGTCGAAGCCGAGCAGCGTCCACGCACCCAGGTCGAGGCGCCACCGGTCGGCGCCGAACACGGCGGTGTAGCGCTCGAGCCGCTCGACGTCGACGGGCGGCTCGTCGCCGAGCTCACCGTGCGGGCCGTCGCCGACGTCGTGGTTGCCGGGGATCACGTGCAGCCGCTCGCCGATCGGTCCGAACCCGGCGAGCGCATCACGCGCCACGAGCAGGTCGTCGGGTCGCCGGGGCGCGTCGACGCACAGGTCGCCGAGGTGGACGACTGCGTCGGGTCGGGTGGCCTCGGCGTGCGCGACCAGTGCGGCCACGTTCGAGACGGCCTCCGGGGTGAGCTCCGACAGATGGGTGTCCGACACGACCAGGACACGTACGTCGGGCACGTCGCGGACGGTAGCCGACCTGTGGCAGTCTCGGGCGGTGGACCTCGCCGCCGCACTCGGGTTCGCCCGCTCGCACCGCAACGCGGTGCTCATCACGCTCAAGCGCGACGGACGGCCGCAGTCGTCGAACATCTCATACGTGCTCGGCGACGACGACCTGCTCCGGATCTCGGTCACCGACGGCCGGGCCAAGACCGCCAACATCCGCCGTGACCCGCGGGTCAGCCTGCACGTCAACCGCGACGACTTCTGGGCGTACGTGGTGCTCGAGGGCGAGGCGTCGCTCAGCCCGGTGGCGGCGGACCCCGGCGACGACACGGTCGAGCAGCTGGTGGAGTACTACCGGGCGCTCGCGGGCGAGCACCCCGACTGGGACGACTACCGGCGGGCGATGGTGGCCGACCGCCGGCTCCTGCTCACGGTGCGCCCGACCGGCGCCTACGGCATGCTCGGCCGCTGATCGCGGGCCACCCAACCGGGGCGCTGGGTGAGCCAGAACAGGTAGCCGAGCGGCGGCAGCACGAGCACGCCGGCGAGCAGGAACACGATCACGAGCGCCCACAGCGTGGGCCGGGCCCCGGCGCCGTCGTCGATGGTGACGACGTCGGTGAGCAGCCAGTCGTACTGCGCGACGCCCCAGCCCGCCACGACGGCGACCACGGCGACGATGGCGCTCACGCGCGCCAGCACCAGCCGGCGCTGCCAGAGCGTGACCATCGCGAGCAGGCCGGCGATGCCCGAGATCGCGATGAGCGGCACCGCTCGGCCGGTGAGCCCGTCGAACAGCGTGGGGGCGTCCTCCCGGAGCACCAGGATCGCCACGAGCGCCACCGCACCGGTGACCACCCCGGCGCCGATCGCACGGCGCCGGCACGCGAGCGCCACGTCGGGCTGGCCGCGGTGCTCGGCCTCGGCAGTGAGGAAGGCGGCGGCGAGGAACGCGCACGTGAGCACCGCCAGCACGCCGCCCACGATCGAGGTCGGTCCGGTCCACGAGGAGATCGGGTCGCCCGAGCCGTCGAGGGGGACCCGCCCCGACGCGATCGCGCCGGCGATCGCGCCGAACACGAAGGGCGTGGCCACCGACGAGACGGCGAACAGGATCCCGAACAGCCGGGCGGAGCCGAGCGTGGGCGCGAACTTCCGGAACGCGAACGTGGAGCCGCGCAGCACGATGCCGAGCCCGGCCAGCGCGAACGGCAGGTAGAGCGTCTCCATCACGGCGGCGAAGGGCTCCGGGAAGCCCGACCACAGCCACACCAGCACGAAGATGAGCCACACGTGGTTGGCCTCCCACACGGGGCCGATCACCCGATCGATCAGGCTCCGCAGCGGTGCGCCGGCCTCGTCGCCGCCGGCCGTGAGGTCCCAGATGCCGCTGCCGAAGTCGGCCCCGCCGAACACGGCGTAGGCGATCACGCCGACGAACATGATCGCGGCGACGACGTCGGGGAGGCTCACAGCAGCGCTCCCGTCCGGTCGGACGAGTCGTAGGGCGTCGGCAGGTCGGCCGGCTCACCGGCGCGCCAGCGCGCCGCCATCGAGCGCAGCACCACCACGGTCGCCCAGCCCATCGCGACGTACACCACCAGCAGCACGCCGAGCGTGGCCCACACCAGATCGCTGTCGGTGACCGCCTCGGCGACGCGCATGAGCCCCTGGGCGATCCACGGCTGGCGACCCACCTCGGTGACGATCCAGCCGAGCTCGAGCGCCACCACCGCGCCCGGGCCGGCGAGCACGGCCGCCCACAGGAACCACCGCCGGGTGAGCAGGTCGCGGCCGCGCCGGCGCGACCACCAGTAGACGATGCCGAGCGCGAGCAGCGCGAGGGAGATGCCGACCATGCCCTGGAACGCCCAGTGGACCAGCGTGACGAGACCGTCCTTGGGTCGTTCGTCGGCGGCGAAGTCGTTCAGCCCGGGCACCTCGCGATCGAGCCCGCCGCGGGAGATCAGCGAGCCGAGGCCGGGGATCTCGATCCCTAAGATCCCGCCGACCACCAGCGGTGCTCGCGTCTCGGTCTCGACCGCCATCTCGATCGCGGCCAGCTTGGCGGGCTGGTCCTCGTAGAGCCGCCCACCCAGCAGGTGCCCGGCGAACGGCTGCACCACCGCGGCCACCGTGGCGAACGCGAAGGGCACCGTGAACCCCAGCCGGTGGTGCCGGTCGTCGCGGCCGCGGAGGAGCCCGGCCGCGTAGACGGCCGCCACGAGGAAGCCGACCACCATGAACGCCGCCAGCCACATGTGGAGGAACTGGAGGAAGGTGCGGCCGTTGAGCAGCACGTCCCATGGCTGCACGGCGACGATCTCGCCGTCGACGATCGTCATCCCGTTCGGCCGGTTCATCCAGGCGTTCACGGCCAGGATGCAGTAGGTGCCCACCACCCCGGCGATCGCGATCGGGACCAGCATCATGAGATGGAGGCGGTCGGGCAGCCGGCCCCAGCCGTACAGGTAGATGCCGAGGAAGATCGCCTCGGTGAAGAACGCGATCCCCTCGAGCGCGAACGGCACGCCGATCACGTCGCCGTAGGTGCGCATGAGCTCGGGCCAGAGCATGCCCATCTCGAAGCTGAGGATCGTGCCCGACACCGCGCCGACCGCGAACAGCACGGCCGCCACCTTCGACCAGCGCTTGGCGAGCTCGCGGGCGTGGTGGTCGTCGTGGCGGATGGCGCGCCGGTGGAGCACGAAGATCATGGCCGGGAACGCCACCCCGAAGCAGGCGAGGATGATGTGCGAGCCGAGCGACACCGTCATCTGCCACCGCGCCGGCAGCAGCGCGTCGGCCAGCAAAGATCCGTTCATCCGGACAAGACCGTACCCAGGCGGCTCGTCGGGCGACCAGGGACCTTCGACCCCTCTGCCTGCACCATCACGCCCAGCATGTCACGACGGCGAGCGGGGTGGGACGAGCGCGACGACGGTCTCGCCGGCGCGCGGCACCCGGTCGCGGTCGAGGGCTGCGAGCTCGGCCTGGCCGCGCCGGTCGATCACGACGAGCGGGATCGCCTCGGGGTGCTGCCCGCGCCACGCCTCGTGCGGGAACTGCTCGGTGAGCCGGGTGGCGGCGATGCGCCACCCGCGCTCGAGCCGGTCGAGCAGGCGGGGCAGCGTCGCATCCGCAGCGAAGACCGTGCGCGCGAAGGTGCCGGGTGGCAGCCGCCACCAGGCCGCGTGCTCCTGTCGGCTCGGCACGAGCTGGAACACCGCGCGGCGACCGAGTCCGGCTGCCAGGTGCCGGCCGGCCAGGGCGTTGAGCTCGTCGTTGCCGGTCGCTGCCAGGAAGGCGCTGGCGCGGTCGAACCCGACCTGCTCCCACGTCTCGTCGGCGAACACCGAGCCGCGGTGGACGCCGATGCCCGCCATGCGGGCCGAGGCGAGCCGGCGACGGTCGAGGTCGACGACACGCACGGCGACGCCGTGGCGCTCGAGCGTCGTGGCCAGCTCGTTGGTGAAGTCGTTCGCACCGAGGATCACCAGGGTGCCCGACGCCGTCGGGTCCACGAGCGCGAGCCGCCTCGCGAGCGGACGCGCGCCGAGCCCCGACAGCAGCACCGTGCCGGCGATCACCGTGAAGGTCGCGGAGATGATCACCTGGGATCCCGGCTCGCCGAGCTCGGCCAGCCGCAGCGACACGACGGACGCGACGGCGGCGGCGACGATCCCCCGGGGCGCCGTCGCGGCGAGGAACCACCGCTCGCGGTGGCGCAACGAGGTCGGCCACGTCGACACGAACACGGCCAGCGGCCGCACGACCAGCACGAGCGCTGCGAGCAGCACGATGTTGCGCCACTCGAGGTCGGTGAGGGTCTCGCGCTCGATGCGTGCGGCCAGCAGGATGAACAGCGCCGAGATGAACAGGATCCGCAGGGTCTCGTTGAACTCGAGGACGTGGCGCACGGTGACACGTCGCTGGACGGTGAGCGCGATCCCCATCGCCGTCACGGCGACCAGGCCCGACTCCTCGCGCACGGCGTTCGAGACGGCGAACGCGCCGACGACCACGGCGAGGGTGAACAGCTGGTGCAGCTGGTCGGGGACGAGGAAGCGCGACAGGGCCACCGTGAGCGCGATCGCACCGATCAGGCCGAGCGCGATCCCGAGGACGAAGGTCTCGGCGGTCTCGAGCAGGAGGTTGCCGCCGTCGCGGCGCTCGAACGCGAACTGGAACACGAGCAGCGTCAGGATCGCCCCGATGGGGTCGATGAGCGTTCCCTCGGCCTCGAGGAGCGCACCGAGCCGGCCGCGCAGTCCCACCGTGCGCACGATCGGCCCGATCACCGTCGGTCCGGTGACGACCAGGATCGCGGCGAGCAGGAGCGCGACCTCGGGCTCCACGTCGAGCACGACGCGGGCGATGACGGTGGTGAGCACCAGCGTGATGCCCGCGCCCACGGTGAGCAGCAGCCACACCGCTCGGCCGGCCAGCTTCACGCCCTCGATCCCGAGTCCGAGCGCGCCCTCGAAGAGGATGACGGCGACCGCCACCGACACGATCGGGAAGAGCAGCCCGCCGAAGGTCTCGTCGGGATCGATCGCGCCGGTGACCGGACCGGCGATCAGCCCGCCGGCGAGCAGGAACACGATCGCGGGGACGCGCAGCCGCCACGCGAGCCAGTGGGCGGCGAACCCGCCCGCCAGGATGCCCGCGATGAGGAGCGGGACCTCGTCGGTCACTGGCGCGCGGCCCGCTCCTCCTCGTAGGCGGCGATCGCGGTGAGCTGGGCCCCGAGCGTGGCGTCGACCCACCGGGAGCCGGCACCCACCACCCGGTCGTAGCTGGCCTGCACCGGGCCCGCCTGCCCGGTGAAGTGCGGCATGACCTCGTACGCGAACAGCTCGTAGCTGCGCTTGGTGGCGTTCCAGTCGGCCAGGTCGGCCCCGAGGAACAGGTAGGCGCCGAACCCGCCCGTCTTGTCGACGAGCCGCTCGAGCTGCGCGATCGCCATCTCGGGCGTGCCGATCACCATCCGGCCGCTCTCGTTCGCGAAGTCGACGAACTCGTCGTAGTCCGACGGCGGGGGCGGGGCCGACGGATCGCCGATCGGGATGATGTGGCTCAGGTAGTCGAACACCCACTGCAGGCCGTAGCGGCAGTTCGCCTTGGCCTGCTCGACCGTCTCCGCGATGTGCATCGGGCCCATGAGGCGCCACTTCGCTCGGTCGGCGACGAAGCCGTTGAGCGCCGCCTCCTCGGCCCAGACGTTGAAGTTGTAGTCGAGCACCTGGAACGCGGCCGGCTCGGTGGCGGCGATCGAGAGCAGCCCGGTGCCGTAGCGGCCGGCGAGCTTGGAGCCCGAGGGCGACACCGACGAGGCCACGGCGACGTCGAAGTCGCTGTACGGCCGGATCTGCAGCACCGCGTCCTGGCAGGTGAACCACTCGGTGTGCTTCGTGACGGTCTCGCCCTGGAACAGGCGCATCATCACGTCGAACGCCTCCTCCATGCGGGGCCGCTGCTGACCCGGGTCGATGCCGAGCATCGCCGCGTCGGAGGTGAGCTGGCCCGGGCCGGCGCCGAACATCATCCGGCCGCGCGTGAGGTGGTCGAGCATGACGATGCGGTCGGCGAGCACGAACGGGTGGTGGTACGGCAGGGAGTTGACGCCCGTGCCGAGCTTGATGTGGCGAGTGCGCTCGGCCGCCGCGGCGATGAACACCTCGGGGGATGCGATCAGCTCGGAGCCCGCCGAGTGGTGCTCGCCGATCCATGCCTCGTGGTAGCCGAGCCGGTCGAGGTGCTCGATCAGCTCGAGGTCGCGGTGCAGGGCCAGTGTGGGGTTCACACCCGTCTTGTGCATGGGCGGGAGGAAGATCCCGAACCGCAGCGGCTGGTCGTACGGGACGAAGTTCGGCATGTGCCGTTCGTAGCACACCCGCGAACCGGTGGTGTCAGGTGGCCGGCCAGAGCTCGGCCGAGATCTCGCGCCAGAGCTCGCGGAACGCCAGCGCTGCCGCCGACCGTGGCGCGAACACCCCGACCGGCGCCCGCTCGACCCCCATGCGCTCGACGGCGCTCGCGCTCGGGATCGCCGTCGCCAGCGCGTGCGGCCAGCGCTCGGCGAGCGACGTGACGAGCTCGCGGTGCAGCGACTTGCGGCGGTCGACCATCGAGAAGAAGGGGCGGACGGCGGGTGGGTCGGGCAGGCGGGCGAGGAAGTCGTCGAGCTGGTCGAGCGTGCGCGCCGACAGCGTGGTGGGGATGGTGGGCACGATCAGCATGTCGGCGGCGCCGAACACGCTCTCGCTCGCGAGCGAGATGCCCGGGGCGCAGTCGAGCACCGCCAGGTCGTAGCGGTCGCCGAGCGGCTCGAGCAGCGCCGCGAGGCGCTCGACCGGCCGCTTCGTGGCGTCGAGGTGCACGTCGAGGTGCCGCAGCGAGAAGTCGGCAGGGATCAGGTGCACGCCGGTGAGGTCGGTGGCGCGCACGTGCGCGTCGAGCACCCCCGACTTGCCGACGAGCTGCTTCGCCCCGCCCTTCACCTTCGGGCGGACCCGCACGAAGAACGTGGCCGCGCCCTGCGGATCGAGATCCCAGAGCAGCACGCGGGCGCCGTCGGCGGCAGCGGCGTGCGCGAGGTTGACCGCCGCGGTGGTCTTGCCGACCCCGCCCTTGATGCTGTACGTCGCGACGACCTTCACGGGAGGGGCGCGCCCTTGACGTCGTAGGCCGCGAAGCGCTCGGCGAACTCCACCCGAGCGGCGGCCCGCCGGCGGTCGAGCAGCTCGACGAGCCGTCCGGTCGCGATGATCGTGGCGGCATCGGCACCGGCGTCGCTCAGGTCGTGGGCGAGCTCGCGGAGCATCGTCACGTGCACCTCGGCGTCCTGGTGCTCGCCGAGGTTCTCCTGCAGCTGCTTGAGCCGTGCGACGGCCGCCTTGCGCACGACCGGGTCGAGCACCCCGGCGAAGCACTCGAACAGGTAGCGCAGCTTCTTCGCGTCCTTGCGCAGGTCGTGCAGGTCGGTGGCCGGCGATGCCGGGGTGATCGCCCGGCCGTCGCGCAGCAGCCCGCGCTGGGCACGGCGGATCCGCTCGTGCACCACGTCGCCCAGCGGGCGCAGGCCGTCGGGACCCGGCTCGCCGACGATCGAGCTGGTGAGCCACGACCGCCACGACACCATCAGGTCGACGGCGCGACGGGAGCCGAGGTCGACCGCCAGCTGCTCGTGGGCGGCGCGACGCAGCCCCGCGAGGTGCGCCCGGACGGGTTCGAGGGTGGGGCGCTCCTCGGGTGGGAGCGGCGCCACGTAGGCGCCCCACTCGATCTGGTACACGTCGAGGTCGCGGGCCGGGCCGGTGACCTGCCCCATCCAGCCGAGCTCGGGTGCGAACCGCTCGACCACGTCGGCCGGGAGCACCCGCTTGCCCTGGGCGACCACCGACCGGGTGCGGCGCACGGCGACGCGCAGATCGTGGAGGAACTCGGGG
>JALOLG010000135.1 GCA_025456105.1 Ilumatobacteraceae bacterium
CGCGATCGACCAGCAGACCGTGGTCCGGATGAACCGCGACACGCTGTACAGCATGGCCGTGGTCGATCTCGCCCAGCCGGCCACGATCGTCGTCCCCGACGCCGGCGATCGGTACCTGTCGGTGATGATCGTGAACAACGACCACTACATCCACCAGGTCATCCACGAGCCCGGACCCCACGTCGTCACCAGCGACATCAACCGCACCCGGTACGTCCTCGTGGCCCTGCGGATCCTGGTCGACCCGAACGACGAGGCCGATCTCGCCGAGGTGCACCGCCTGCAGGATCAGTTCACCGTCGATGCCTCGTCGGCCGAGCCGTTCGTCATGCCCGACTACGACGCCACGTCGTTCGACGGAGCGCGCAGCGCTGTCGTCGAGCTCGGACGGTTCGCACCCGACGCCACGAGGTCGTTCGGCACCCCGGGTCAGGTCGACCCGGTCCGCCACCTCATCGGCACCGCGATCGGGTGGGGCGGCCTGCCCGAGACCGAGGCGATGTACCTCAACGTCGAACCGCGACTCCCCGTCGGCGAGTACGAGCTGCACGTGGGCGACGTCCCGGTCGACGCCTTCTGGTCGATCTCGCTCTACAACGCCGAGGGCTTCTTCGAGGCCAACGACCGCGACGCGTACAGCGTCAACAGCGTCACCGCGGAGCGCAGCCCCGACGGCACCGTCACGGTGCACTTCGGCGGCTGCGGCGACGGACGGCCGAACTGCCTGCCGATCATGGAGGGCTGGAACTACATCGTCCGGCTGTACCGCCCCCGCCCCGAGGTGCTCGACGGCTCGTGGACCTTCCCGAGCGTCGAGCCCGTCGGTGGCTGACGAGCTCACGCTCCGCACCGCCACCGAGCGCGATCTCGATCAGATCGCCGCGCTGCTGACGGCACGAGGCGAGCCTGCCGACGCCGACGACCTCCGCCTCGTCGTGAACGACCCGGACGAGGGCATCGATGCGGTGATGGTGGTGGTCGACGGCGAGCGCGTGGTGTCCACCGCGACGCTGCTGCGCGAGCAGGTGACGATCGGTGACGTCGCCGTGCCGACCGGTCAGGTCGAGCTCGTGGCGACGGACCGGGCGCACGAAGGTCGTGGCTTCGTGCGGTTGCTCATGGACGAGGCCCACCGGCGCTCGACCGCTCGCGGCGACCTGCTGCAGGTGATGATCGGGATCCCGTACTTCTACCGCCAGTTCGGGTACGCCTACTCGATGCCGATCCCACTCCCGTGGGCGGTGCACACCGCCCCATCGGCACGGCCAGGCACCACCGTCCGGCCCGCCACGCTCCACGACATCCCGGCGATGCACGAGCTCCAGACGTCGGCACAGGCGGGGGCCGACGTCCGCATGCCCCACTCCCCCGCGTGCTGGCGCTGGGTGGTGCAGCGATCGGGATCGACCCAGCTGGTCGCCGAGGCCGATGGGCGCATCATCGCCACCGCCCGGCGCACACCGCCCGACGACGGCACCACCCTGGCCGAGGTCGCCGGCGAGCCGATCGGGGTCGAGGCGCTCATCGCTGCGTCGGCACCGCTCGGCGACGTCGCGGTGGTCGAGCGGCCCGCGACCGGCCTCCACGAGCACCTCGCCCGGTTCGCCCGCCCCCCGAGCGACCCGGACCGCCGGCGCGAGTGGTTCTACGCCCGGATCGAGTCGTTCGCCCTGCTGCTCGACCATCTGCGCCCCGTGCTGCTCGACCGCTTCCGCCGATCAGGGATCGGGGGCCACCACGAGGTGCTGCTCTCGTCGTGGCGCAGCCACGTTCGCTTCACGATCGACGACGACGCGATGTCACCGGTCGCCACCGGTGGCCCCGAGCAGGCACCGGTGTGGCAGGGCGGCTCGGGCGTCCCACCCGACCAGCTCGCACCGCTCGTGCTCGGGCCGCTCGGCGCCGCCGGGCTCGAGGCCCGACACGGCGACGTCCTGCTGGGCCGTCAGCGTGATCTGATGGAGACCCTGTTCCCGCCCATGACCAGCGACCTCCTCACCTTCTACCTGGCGGTCTGAGGCAGACCGTCAGTGGCGATGGTGGAGGTCCGGGACGTGCGGATGTGCGTGCCCCACCACCCGATGGCGGTGCAGGTGCGCGTGCCGACCGGCCACGTCACCGGCGAAGTCAGGGTGATGGGCATGATCGTGGTGGCCGTCGTCGTGCCCGTGCTCGTGATCGTGCTCACGGTCGTCGTGCACGTGGTCGTGTGAGTGCACCGACCGCATGGCCACTGCCACGCCGAGCCCTGCGAGCGCAGCCGACATCACCTCCACGGCGGTCGCGTCCTCACCGAGCACCGTCCAGGCGATCGCCGCACCGATGAAGGGCGCCATCGCGAAGATCACCTGCGCCCGTGCCGCCCCCAGGTCGCGAGCACCCTTCACCCACAGCGTGATCGACAGCCCGTAGCCCGCAGCACCGATGGCGAGCGCCGCCAGCACGTCGCCGGGCGACGTCGTGGCGCCCCACCCCGCCACGATCAGGCCGATCAGGAGGTTCGCTCCGCCGGCGACCGTCCCCTTGAGCGCCACCACGTGCTCGGGCGCGAGCTGCTCGATCCCGGCGGTCACGCCGTTGTCGATGCCCCAGGCGACGCAGGCCGCGACCACCAGGAGCGCACCGACGTCGACCTCGACCCCGGGTCGCCAGGTCAGGAGCACACCCGCCACGGTGATCAGCCCGGTGCCGAGCCACAGCCGGTGGCCGATGTGCTCGCCGAACACCAGCGCCGCGAGCACGACGGTGGCGGCGAGCTCGGCGTTGAGCAGGATCGAACCGGTCGCCGCGCTCGTGCGCGCCAGCCCGGCCACGAGCAGCAGCGGGCCGATCGCCCCACCCGCGACCACGGCCACCAGGGCGGGGCGCCACTCCGCGCGCAGGGCCCGAGCCGCCGGCGGTCGCCGCACGACGCTGGGGGCGACCGCCACGGCAGCGCCCACGTAGAGCAGCCCGGCCAGGGTGAAGGTCGGGATCGAGCCGGCCAGCTGCGACGCGAGCGGCGCGGTCGCCCCGAACAGCACGGCTGCCAGCAGGCAGCGAACGATCCCGATCCGACGCACGCCGAGCCACCCGGCGAGGGCGTGCTACCCCTCGCGCTCCATCGACACCGCCATGCCGGGGAGCGACACCCACGGCTGCTTGTGCTCGCACCAGGCTTCGACCATCGGAGCGACCTCCGACTTGTCGTCGAGCGTCCCCGCCTTCACCGCGATGACGCCGGCGGGCTCCACCAGGAGCGAGTAGATCGGCGAGCCGCACTGGCCGCAGAACCTGCGGTACACGTAGACGGCGTCGCCGTGCTCGCCGCGGTCCTCGAAGGTGCTCAGGGTGCCCGACACCGCGAGCTGCGGCTCGGTGGCGATCAGGTTCACCGAGAACGCCGAGCCGCCCTGTCGCTGGCAGTGGTCGCAGTGGCACACCGCGGTGGCGATCAGGTCACCGCTGAGCTCGTACGTGATCTGCCCGCAGAGGCACCGTCCGGTCATCGTCATGGGCGGCACCGTACTGCTCGCGGCGGCGGGCGATGTCGACGGAGGGACCTCAGGCGAGCGCCTTGGCCTTGATGGTCTCGAACTCCTCCTGGGTGATCGCACCGCTCTCGAGGAGCTGGTGCGCCCGGGCGATCTCGTCGGCGGAGCTGCTCGAGGATCCGGCCACGCTGCGGATGTACGCCTGTTGCGCGTCCGCTTGGGCCTGGGCCTGCTGGACCGCGTGCTCCTGCATCTTGTGACCGCGAGCGATGAGGTAGACGAGCACGCCGAGGAACGGCAGGAAGATGACGAAGATCGTCCACAGGGCCTTGCCCCAGCCGCCGAGATCGGGGCTGCGCAGGATGTCGGCGAAGATCGAGATCACCAGCCAGATCCACATGAAGAAGAGGGTGAACCAGAGGATCGACCAGAACATCTGACCGACTTGCCAGCTTGCCAACATCACACACCATCCTTTTACGTGTCGTTCCCGATGTGCGAAGGCACGCCGGAGGTCACCGTCGCCATGATCCGCCGGGGTGGACCCGACCGCATCAGCCGGATCGTCCGATATGGCGGAGGTGCGGCGCCCCGCTTCTCCGTACGGTGCAGACAGGCGCCATCAACGGCGCCAGCACCCTCATCAGCAGCAGGAGGAGACATGGGCGAGCAGAGGAGTTCGTGGGCCATCGGGTACGCCGTCTTCGCGGCGGTCGCCCTGATGATGGTCGGTGCGTTCCACGCACTGGTCGGGCTCGTCGGCATCTTCGACGACGAGTTCTACGTCGTCACCAACGAGTGGGTGTTCCAGTTCGACGTGACCACGTGGGGATGGATCCACCTCATCGGTGGCGTGCTCGTGATCCTCGCCGGCCTCTCGATCCTGAAGGGCCACATGTACGGACGGATCATCGGCACGATCGTCGCGGCGGGGAGCGCCATCGCCAACTTCGCCTGGCTGCCCTACCAGCCCTGGTGGAGCATCCTCATGATCGGATTGTCGATCGCCGTCATCTGGGCCCTCACCGTGCACGGACACGACGTGGTCGTGTCCGACGGCTGAGCTGCATCCGACGAGCACCGCACAGGCCGAGCACCACAACAAGGAGACACGTGACATGACGAACGAACTCGACGAGCTGGGGCCCGTCGACTACCTGATCGTGGAGTTCCCTGCGGGTGCAGCGAACTTCACCGGCGAGATGGCGGCCGAGCTGGCCGCCCTGGCAGACGCCGGCACCATCCGGATCCTCGACCTCCTCGTCCTGCACAAGGACGACGACGGCGAGATCGAGGCGTTCGAGATCGACGACCTCGACGCCGTCAGCGAGATCGTCCACCTCGAGGCCGAGGTGGCCGAGATCCTCGCCGCCGAGGACGTCGCGCACCTCGCCGCTGCCATGGAGAACGGCACCACCGCCGGGGTGATCGTGTGGGAGAACCGCTGGGCGGCGCCGTTCGCGTCCGCGGCCCGGCGAGCCGGCGGCCAGCTGATCGCCACCGGGCGCATCCCCATCCAGGCCATCATCGCATCACTCGAGGCCGACGAGGCCTCGACCACCGAAGGAGACTGACATGCCACTGCGCCCAGCACGAGCCATGCGTCGAGGAGTCGTCGGCGCACCCGTCGCCCGCACCGCGGCGGTCGTCGGCACTGCCGCCGTCGTCGCCCATGGCGTCGACCGTCGCCAGGACCGTCGCGAGGACCGCCGCGACCGTCGCTGACCGGCCCGACGATGGCAGCTCGGCGGTCTCAGACGGGCGGCAGCAGACCTGCGGCGCGGGCGATGTCGACGGCCTGGCTCCGTGATCCGGCCCCGAGCTTGCGGTAGATCGCTGACGCGTGCGACTTCACGGTGTTGCGCGACACGTAGAGCCGGCGCGCGATGTCCTCGTGGGAGAGGTTCGTCGGGAGGTAGTGGAGCACCCGCAGCTCAGCGGTGGTGAGCGACGAGGGTCCGACCGGGAGGACGTCGTGGGCGGCATGCACCTGCACCGCACTCCAGCTCACGCAGGAGCGTGCGGGCCCCGACGAGGTCGCCGAGCTGCATGCTCGCGCGCACCAGGGCGATGCGAGCCTGCATGTGGTGCCAGTCCGCGACCGAGTGCAGGAACGCGAGGTGCGTCCGCGTCAGCAGGATCTCCGAGCGAGCGATGCCCGGGTCGCCGTCGGCCGCCTCGGCGAGCGCGCTCACCGCCGTCACGAGCGCGGTGGTGGGCATGTGCTCCAGCTCGTGCTCACTCAGGATGCGTCGGGCCGAGCGGGCCAAGCCCACGGCGCGCTCCTGCTCGTCGGTCCGGCCGACGACGATGGCGAGGTGCGCCAGGCCGATGGCCTCCACCGTCGGCGCGTCGACCACGTGGAGCTCCGCCGTTCCCTCCGCGAGCGCGGCGGCCGCGACGGGCTCGTCGCCCAGTGCGAAGCTGAGCGCTCCGCGCGTCGTGCAGGCCACGGCTCGCCAGAGCCCGGGCGGCAGCTCGTCGCAGGCCTGCGTGGCCATCGCGAGTGACTCCTCGATGGGGTCGATCCAGAGCATCGACCGCATCGCCCGCATCCGGGCACCGATGTCCGAGTCGCACTCGGTTCGGTCGCTCGCGAGCGCGTGCTCACCGAACCGCGTCCACGCGGCGGCGGCTTCGCCGTCGCCCGCACCGAGGGAGACCACGGCCGCGACCAGGCACAAGCCAGGGTCCGCGAGCACGTGCGGCTTGGGGAGCTCGTCGAGCCAGCGTCGTACCGTCTGGGTCCTGCCCCTCGTGTGGTGGAGCGCCCCGTGCTCGACCACGAGACGCCCGGCCCGTGTCACGTCATCGGCTCGGAGCGCCTGGTCGACCGCTCGATCGATCTCACCGACCGACTCGAACCAGTCGCTCGCCCGCTGGTGCACCCTGCGGTGCGCCTGGCGGTCGCTGCGCTGCAAGGCCGCGTCCAACGAGTCGCGAACGACCTGGTGGACACGGAACGAGTCGCCGTGCCGGTCGAGCGGAGCCACGAGGAGGCCGCTCGATTGCAGGCGCTCGAGGCGCGCCCCGGAGTCGGACGCCTCGAGCACGTGGTCGCACAGGGCGCCGCTCATCCAACCCAGGCCGCTCACCTTCCGCAGGAAGTCGGCGTCCGCAGGTGCGAGCCCTCGCAGCCACTCCACCTCCGCGTAGCTGCGTGCGGTGGTGATCGCATCGTCGGCCGTCGGACCCTCGCCGCCGATCACCTCCCCCTCGGCGAGGGCGCTGCCGACGAGACGGATCCCGAGTGGCCACCCATCCGTGTCACGCATCACGTCGTCGAGCATGCGGTCGTCGAGCTCGGCGCCCATCGCCTCCACGACCTCGCGCGCACGGATCGCGTCGAGCGCGAGCTCGGCGGTCGTCACGTCGACCACACCAGGACGCACACGCGCCCTGGCCAGCGAGAGCGGCGGCGCGGCCCGACCGATCAGCACCAGGGTCGAGCCGGCCGGCACGTTGCGCACGAGCGCGTCCAGCAGGTCGACGCTCGGCTGGGCCCGCAGGACGT
>JALOLG010000136.1 GCA_025456105.1 Ilumatobacteraceae bacterium
TCCTCGGTGGCGTCGGGCTCGAACCCGAGCACGGTCACCTCCCACTCGTCGCCGACCGTGAGCGTGTCGCCGACCGGAGCGGGCTGGTCGCGCTCGCCGAGACCCTCGGGGCCGTCGTCGTCGCCGAACCCGGTGTCGCCGTCGCCGTCCCCGAGACCCGTGTCGTCGGGGCAGTCGTCGAGCTTCCACCCGCCGTCCTCGTACACCCAGGGCGACAGGTCCTGCTCGCCGAACAGCCCCTCACCCGACGGGAGGTCGACGACCGGCCCCGCCATGGCGGTCGTGCCGTCGAAGTCCTCGATCAGCACCTCGGTGATCTCGAGCTCGTCGAGGTCGACCTCGGCGAACCCCGCCAGGAACGCCATGCCGAGCGTCATCTGCTCGGCGAACTCCTGACGGTCGATGGTGTCGCGGCACTCCTCGGTGAGGAACCCGTACAGCACGTCGGTGTCGCCGGCGAGCAGCGCCTCGGTGCTCGCCTCCACGGCCACCCGGAGGCCGGCCTCGGTGTCGGGCTGGCCCTCCTCGGCATCGGTGCACGCGCTCGCGGCGAGCGCGAGGAGCACCAGCGCGCTCGTGATGGTCGGCCGGTTTCGCATCCGCACATCTTGTCCGAGCGCACCTCCGGCCGCTGTGACACCGGATCGCACCTGTGGGCGTGGGCCGATCGGCTCGGCGTCGCCGCCGATCTCGCTGAGCTGTGGCTGATCAGAGCTGGTGCGCTGGCCGGCTGCCGTGGGCGGCGAGGCCGTACACCACGAGGATGGCGATGAGGATGTGGGTCGCCGACCAGATCGGGTAGTAGGGCATCCAGGTCATCGCCCCGAACGCCGACACGAACCCGGCGATGATGCCGATCCAGCGGCCGAGCTGGCTGCCGGAGAACAGGGCGATGCCCGAGAAGAACAGCAGCGCTGCCACCGCGAGCCACCACCAGCCGTACACGCTGAGGTCGGTGCCGAGCAGCGCCCCCTCCAGGGCCTCGGGCACGGCACCGTCGTAGCCGAACGCCCAGATCGCGTCGCCCAGGCGGAAGAGCCCCGCGAAGATCAGCATGATCGCCGCGAAGAACACCCAGCCGGACATCTCGAAGGTTCCCTTCGTCATGACGAGCTCCCCTCTGTGGACCCACGGTCGCGGGTGCGACCTGCTGGTGAGTCTGGGCCGAACGCTATGCCTGGTCATCCCCCGCCGCGGGTGATGCCCAGCGGAGCAGGTGAACGCCCCACGCGGGGAGCTGGACGAAGAGGCCGTCGCTCGCGATCTCGCCGCCGTCGCGGTCGAACCGCCCGCCCGAGAGGAGGTCGTCGAGCTGCCAGGTGCTGCCGGCGAGATCGTCCCACGGCACGTGCACCCGACCGGCCGCCCGGCGGTCGGCGTCGTTGACCACCACGAGGTGGCGCTGCGCGCCGTCGCGCCAGCACCAGGTGAGGAGCTGGTCGTGACTGGGGTCGTCGGGCCAGCCGCTCGTGGTGCACAAGGCCCAGTCGCCGCGTCGGATCGACGGTGCCGCGGCGAGCAGGCGCTCGTGGAACGCGACGAGGTCGGCATCGGTGGGCTCGTGCGGTCGACGCCCGAGGAACACCGGCAGCCGCGTGCGCCAGCCCGCCATCTGACCCTCGTGCCAGAGCGTGGCGCCGGGCAGCGTGGCCACCACCACGGCCGCCGCCCGAACGGCATCGTGCGAGGCGGTCACCGCGGCGACTCGTGGCTCGTCGTGGTTCTCGGTGAAGCGCACGAGGCCGCGCTGGTACGCGAGGTCGGCGCACAGGTGGCCTCGCACCGACGCCGGCGACTCGTGGAGCAGGCGGTCGTACAGGCGCTTGTCGTAGCAGTGGTCGAAGCCGAGCTGCTGGAGCGCGTGCTCGAGGTCCCAGTAGGCCTCGGCGACGAACAGGAAGCCGGGGTGGACGGCGCGCACGGCGTCGATCACGTCGGCCCAGTACTCGGTGTCGGGCGCAGCACCCACCCGGCCGCCCCACGTGCGCGCGAACACGTCGGTGAGCATCAGCATCGCCATGTCGCAGCGGACGCCGTCGGCCTGGCTCGCGATGTCGAGCAGGGTGTCGGTGGCGGCGGCGCGCAGCGACGGTGAGAACGCGTCGAGCTGGGCGACGTCGGGCCACGGTGGGAAGTAGGGGTCGCGACCGCGAGCGATGACCGCGTCGCCGACCGCGAGGAACGCTGCCGGGTGGTGGACGAGATCGTCGGGGGTGCCGCGCACGAAGCGGTCGGGGTGCTCGACGAGCCACGGGTGGTCGGGCGCGACGTGGTTGGGGACGAAGTCCACCATCAGCCGCACGCCGCGAGCGGCCAGCGCGGCGCGCGCTGCTGCCAGGCCGTCCCGGCCGCCGAAGCGCGCGTCGACCTCGTACCGGCGGATGCAGTAGGCCGAGCCGAGCACGTCGTCGTCGGTCAGGTCGGGCAGCACCCGGCGGAGCTCGTCGACGAGGCTCGGGGAGTCGAGCGCGATCGCCCGCCCGGCCGGGCTGCGCTCCCATACGCCCATCAGCCAGACCGTGTCGACCCCCGCGGGCGTGATGCGATCCCACTCGGTGTCCGACACCTGGTCGAGGGTCGCCCCGAGCTCGCGGAGCCACGCCGCGGTGTTGATCTCGTGGACGACCGGCCCGGCGCTCATCGCGGACGCCGGTACACGAGGTTGCCGCGCAGGCCGCTGTCGAGGAGGTCTGCGGGCTCGAGGTAGCCCATGATCTGGATGATCCGGGCCACCAGGCCGGTCCAGCCCGTCTGGTGGCTGGCACCCAGGCCGGCGCCGTCGTCGCCGTGGAAGTACTCGTAGAAGAGCGGCAGGTCCTTCCAGTTCGGGTCGCTCCGGAACCGCTCGTTGCCGCCGAAGACGGGGCGGTGGCCCAGCTCGTCCGGCAGGAAGATCGACACGAGCCGTCGGCCGATCTCCATGGCCACCTCGAACAGGGTGCACTGGTTGCCCGATCCCGTCGGGCACTCCACCGTGAAGTCGTCGCCGTAGTACGAGTAGAGCCCGAGCAGCTTGCGCAGGATGAGGAAGTTGACGGGCATCCACACCGGGCCGCGCCAGTTGGAGTTGCCGCCGAACATCCCGCTGTCGGACTCCGCCGGGAGGTACGCGACCTCGTACGTGGTGCCGTGCACCTCCATCCGGAACGGGTGCTCGAGGTGGTGCTTCGAGAGCGACCGGATGCCGTACGGCGACAGGAACTCGTCCTCGTCGAGCATCCGCGCGAGCACCTTGCGCAGCTTCACGTCGTCGAGCACGCCGAGCAGCCGGCGGTCGTGCACGCCGGGTTGGCGCGGGTCGTGGATGTTGGCCAGCAGCTCGGGCATCGAGCTGATCCGGCGGCCGATCTGCGCGAGCAGGTCGCGATTGATCCGCTGCTCGCCGACGTCGAACATCGTGCAGGCGGCGATGGGCAGCAAGCCGACGAGCGAGCGGACCTTGAGCCGCTGGGCGCCGCCGTCGGGGAAGCGCAGCACGTCGTAGAAGAAGCCGTCCTCGTCGTCCCACAGCTCGTCGTCGACGTCGCCGATGCGGTCCATCGCCGCGCCGATGAACAAGAAGTGCTCCGTGAACTTGAGGACCATGTCCTCGTACACCGGGTCGTGGCGGGTGAGCTCGAGCGCGATGCCCAGCATCGACTGGGCGAAGAACGCCATCCACGAGGTGCCGTCGGACTGCTCCAGGTGACCGCCGGTGGGCAGCGGCGCGCTGCGGTCGAAGACGCCGATGTTGTCGAGGCCGAGGAAGCCGCCCTCGAACACGTTCCGGCCGGTCGGGTCCTTGCGGTTGAGCCACCACGTGAAGTTCACGAGCAGCTTCTGGAACGCACGCTTCAGCCACTCGACGTCGCCGTGGCCCCGCTGCTCGACCTCGATCTCGTAGACGATCAGCGTCGCCCACGCGTGCACCGGGGGGTTCACGTCGCTGAAGTTCCACTCGTACGCGGGGAGCTGGCCGTTGGGGTGGAGGTACAGCTCGCGCAGCATCAGCTCGAGCTGGGCCTTGGCGTCGTCGACGTCGACCATGGCGAGCGCGATCGTGTGGAACGCCAGGTCCCACGTGGCGTACCATGGGTACTCCCACGCGTCGGGCATCGAGATCACGTCGTGGTTCACCATGTGGAACCAGTCGCGGTTGCGGGCCGTTCCCTGCCGGGTGCTGCGGAGCGGGTGCACCTGGTGCTCCTCGAGCCAGCGGTCGAGGTCGAACGCGTAGTGCTGCTTGCCCCACTGCATCCCGGCGAGCGCGAGCCGCATGATGCGGGCGGCCTCGGTCTCCACGTTCGGCGGGGTGATCGACGCGTAGAGCTCGTCGGCGTCGGCGATCCGCGCGTCGAAGAGCGCGCCCACCTCCGTCGGCGACATGGGCGTGGGGCTGTCGGTGAGTCGCACGTGGATCGTGGCCGTGCCGTGCGGCTCGAGCTCGACGACGTGGTGGTAGGCGGCCTTCGTGCCGGTTCGTGCGGGGTTCACGGCCGACGTCTCGCCGTGCACCACGTACCGGTCGAACGCGTCCTTCACGTAGGGCTGGGCGTTGGGTGTGCCGAAGATCCGCTCGGTGTTGGTCTCGTTCTCGGTGAACAGCAGCTCGGGTGCGCCGTCGCTGGTGACGACGAGGTCGCCGAGCGCGGGGTGGCGCACGGCGATGGCGGTCGGGCCGGTCGCGGGGTCGGCGCGCAGCTCACCTCGCGGGTCGCCCATCCACCACGACGCACGGAACCACACGGTGGGGAGCACGTGCAGCGTCGCGGGCCGGTCGCTGCGGCTGACGAGCGTGATGCGCATGTGGACGTCGGCGGGTGATGCTTTGGCGTACTCCACGTCGACATCGACGTAGTGGTCGTCGTCGAACACGCCGGTGTCGATCAGCTCGTACTCCATCTCGTGGCGCGAGCGGGCCCGGTTCGTCTCGACCAGGTCGGCGTAGGGGAACTCGTGGAGCGGGTAGCGGTAGCGGTGCTTCAGGTACGAGCTGGTCGGGGTGGCGTCGAGGTGCCAGTAGTACTCCTTCACGTCCTCGCCGTGGTTGCCCTCGGCGTTGGTGAGGCCGAACAGCCGCTCCTTCAGGATCGGATCGACGCCGTTCCACACGGCGACGGCGAGGCACAGGATCTGCTGGTCGTCGCACAGCCCGGCGATCCCGTCCTCGCCCCACTTGTAGGCGCGCGACCGCGCCTGGTCGTGG
This sequence comes from Ilumatobacteraceae bacterium, assembly GCA_025456105.1. Classification (GTDB taxonomy): domain Bacteria; phylum Actinomycetota; class Acidimicrobiia; order Acidimicrobiales; family Ilumatobacteraceae. The sequence continues at coordinate 5,186 of JALOLG010000136.1, forward strand.
GTGAAGTAGCTCCAGGCGTCGCCGTTGTCGCTGTAGTCCTCGCGGACGGTGCCCCACTGGCGGTCGCTGAGGTACGGCCCCCAGCGCTTCCACGGCACCCCGGCGCGCGCCTCGTCCAACCGTGCCGCCTCGCTGCTCTGCATGCCGGCAGTCTGACGCAGATCAGCGCCGGTAGCTCAGTGAGGCGACCGTGCTGCCGTTGCGGTCGCGCAGCAGCACGGTGTCGCCCGAGTTGTTCCAGATCGCGCTGCGCTCGCTGCACCAGAACCGCTC
>JALOLG010000460.1 GCA_025456105.1 Ilumatobacteraceae bacterium
CGACAGCCCGGCCGACGACCTGGTGAGCTGGGCCGACGACCCGGTCCTGGCCGAGCCGGTCGCGCCGGCGGCGTCGTCCGACACCCCGGTCGCGCCGGCGGCGCCGGTGGACACCCCGGTCGCGCCGCCCGACGTGCCGGTCCCGTCGGCCGCCGAGCCGACGCTGCCACCAGCGGTGCCCGTGGCACCCGTCGCGCCCGCGAACCAGCCCGTGCTCGAGCCCGTCGGCGCGCCGGTGCTCGCCGGGTCGGGCACCTCGATCGTGCCATCGGCCGCTCCTGACACCGCGGTGCCGCCGCCGGCACCCGTGGCGGCCGAGCCGGCCCTGCCGTCGCTCCCCCCGGTGATGCCGGTCGTCACCACCCCCGTCCAGACGGCGGTGGCCACCCCGCCCGTCACGGCGCCGATGGCGCCGACGGCGCGCGCGACGTCGTCGGCCGCAGCTCGCAAGCGCACGAAGAAGAAGTTCGACGACGCGGTCGACTACGACGTGCTGCCGGCCGCCGAGCACGGCGCCGTGGTGCTGCAGAGCCACTTCGGTGGCGACTGGGTCACGGCCGTGCCGCTGTGGCGGGCGCTCGGGCTCGTCGCCGGCGAGGTCGACGAGTCGACGCTCGCCGACGCGGTGGCCGACGCCGTGCCGGCGCAGTACGACCCGGGCACCGGTGTGCTCACCCGCTCCGACGGTGTCGTCGGCGTCACCCGCTCGACGGCGCTGGCCGTCGAGCTCGCGACCGCGCTCTTCGTGCAGGAGGCACGTGCGGCCGCCGGCGAGCCGGCACCGGCCGACGACTCGGATCCCGCCGACACGGCGGTGTCGGCCGCGCCGACCATCCCGGCCGGCCGGGCGATCGCCGACCGGGCCGTCGTGCGGGCCGAGGCCGAGGAGCTGGCGGGCACCGTGCCCGACCTCGATCCGGCGTCGCTGACGGGCTTCCCGGCGCTGCTCGCGTACGACCTGCTCGCCGTCGATCGGCTCGGTGAGCCCCTCGTGGCCACGCTCGGCGAGGCGGCCGCCGATCAGCTGCCGCACGAGATCGCTGCTGCGCTCGACGACGCGCTGCTCGACGCCGTGGAGCCCCCGGTGACCGCCGCGCCGGCACCCAGCCTCGCCGACGGTGACACCCTCGACGGTGATGCCACCTCGTGGGGCCGCGACCTCTGGTACCTCGCGCTCGGGGCGTACCTGGCCCCCGATCAGGCCGGTCCGGCGAGCGATGCGATCGCGGCCGATCTGCTCACCCCGGTCCGCCGCGGCGACACTGCGTGCGTCTACGCCACGTTCACGCCGGCCGCGGGCGCCGAATCCGTGCTCGAGCTGTACCTCGCGCAGTGGACGCTCAACGCGCCGGCGTCGTCGGGCGCGACCTCGCAGCGCCTGCCCGACGGCACGCTGCAGCTGGTGGCCTGCGATCCGGGCGCCGGCGCGACCACCCTGCCACGCACGGGTGTGGCGACCGAGCTGGTCGACCGGGTCGTCGCGCGGGTCCCGGCGCCCTGACGACCGCGGTCAGTCGCGGAAGTTCTGGAACTGGAGCGGGATCCCGAGGTCGGCCGCCTTCAGCGCCGCGATGACGGCCTGCAGGTCGTCGCGCTTCTTGCCGGTGACTCGGATCGAGTCCCCCTGGGTCTGGCTGCTGACGCCCTTCGGGCCGCGCTCCTTGACGAGCTTGTTGATCTCCTTGGCCTTCTCCGAGGAGATCCCGACCTTGATGGTGACCGTCTGGCGCACCGACTTCTGGCTGGCCTCCTGGACGTCGCCGTAGTCGAGGCCGCGCAGGGACACGCCGCGCTTCACGAGACGCTCCTCGAGCACCTGGCGCACCGCCGTGAGGCGGTCGTCGGTGACGCTGCGCAGCGTGAGCACGAGGTCGCTCTGCTCGATCGAGGAGTCGGTGTTCTTGAAGTCGAATCGCGTGGCGATCTCGCGCTGGGCCTGGTCGACCGCGTTGCGGACCTCCTGGCGATCGACCTCGGACACGATGTCGAAGCTGGGCATGGCCCCACGGTACCGATCCGGGCGGTGTTGCCGGCATACGCCTACGGAGGTTCGAATCCTTCCCGGCCCACCATCAGCGTGAGCGGCCCCGCCCGGAGCGGGGCCGTCGTGCGTCGTGGCGCCGTCAGCCGAGCAGCAGCTGCATCACGGCGACGTCGAGCCAGCGCCCGAACTTGCGGCCCACCTCGCGCTCGATGCCGACCAGCTCGAACCCGCAGGCGGCGTGCAGGCCGCGGGAGGCCTCGCTCGATGCCTCGATGCGAGCGATCACCGAGTGGAAGCCGGTGGTGCGCGCCGTGTCGACGAGCTCGCTGAGCAGCGCCCGCCCGATGCCGCGCCCACCGTGGTCGCGGTGGACGTAGACGGAGTCCTCGACCGTGGTGCGGTAGGCGGCGCGCTCCTTGTACGCCGACAGGGCCCCGAAGCCCACGACGCCCGCCTCTGGGTGGACGGCCACGATGGCGCTGAACGCGCCCGACCGCGCCGCGATCCAGTCGCGCTGCTCGTCGATCGACCGTGGGACCAGGTCGAAGGTGGCCGTGAACTCGAGGACCTCGCGGTTGTAGATCGCGGCGATCGCGGCGGCGTCGCCGGGGTGGGCGCGGCGCAGCGTGACGGCGTCGGAGGTCGCTGGCATGGGCGTGCGAGCGTACCGGTGGCCGTGGTGGAAGCGGGTGCCCGGCGCTATGCTCGACCCCCGGTTCGCGGCTCTGCCGCGCTCCGAGAGGCCCTCTTAGCTCAGTCGGCAGAGCACAGCCATGGTAAGGCTGGTGTCGTGGGTTCGATTCCCACAGAGGGCTCGACCACACGGTCGGTCACGGCCGGGGCCAGCCCTGGCGGCGTAGCTCAGTTGGTCAGAGCATCCGGCTCATAATCGGAAGGTCATCGGTTCGATCCCGATCGCCGCTACCACTCCCTATCCACCCTACGAACCACTCCGTTCCTCACTCCAAGGAAGACAAGGTCATGAGCAAGGCGAAGTTTGAGCGTACGAAGCCGCATGTGAACATTGGGACGATGGGTCATATCGACCATGGGAAGACGACGTTGACGGCGGCGATCTCG
>JALOLG010000137.1 GCA_025456105.1 Ilumatobacteraceae bacterium
AACGATGTTCGTGCGCGGCGACGGCGACTCGGCGAGCCTCCAGGCGGGCGCCGGCATCGTGGCCGACTCCGACCCCGACGACGAGGACCTCGAGTGCCGCAACAAGGCCGCGGCGCTGCTGGCGGCGATCCCCGCCGCTCGCCGCATGACCGCGGCGCGCGGCACACTGCGGCATGGCTGACGCACCGGCATCGTGGACCTCGCTCCCACGCGACGTCGTCGCGGTGAGCGGCGCCGACGCGCCCACCTACCTGCAGGGCCAGATCACCCAGGACCTCCGCGACCTCGAGGTGGGCGGCGCGCGCTGGTCGTTCGTGCTCGAGCCCGCCGGGCGGGTGGTGTCGCTGTTCCGGATCACCCGCACCGCCGACACCGAGTTCACGCTCGACGTCGACGCCGGCTGGGGTGCCGAGCTGCTCGCACGGCTGAACCGCTTCAAGATCCGGGTCCAGGTCGACACCGAGCTGCGCCCCGCGCCGGCACCGGTCGCCGTGCCCGACGACGTCCACCGCGAGCGCATCGAGGCGGTCTGGCCCGCCCTGGGCGCCGAGATCGTGCCGGGTGAGACCATCCCGGCCGAGACGGGGCTGACGCCGGTGGCGGTGTGCTTCACCAAGGGCTGCTACCCGGGCCAGGAGCTGGTGGAGCGGATGGACAGCCGTGCCGCCACGCCGCCCCGGTCGCTGCAGCGCATCGACGTGGCGCCTGGCACCGCGGTGGGCGACCCGGTCGTGGTCGAGGGCCGCGAGGTGGGACGCGTCACCAGCGTGGCGGGCACGACGGCCCTGGCGATGATCAAGCGGGGGGCCGAGGCAGGCACGGGGTCGTAGACTCGCCCGCCGTGCCGTACGTCTACGCCTTCGATCACCAGCACCGCACGCCCCCCATGCAGCAGAAGGACCTGCTGGGTGGCAAGGGCGCCAACCTCGCCGAGATGACCACGGTCCTCGGCCTGCCGGTGCCGCCGGGCTTCACGATCACCACCGACGCGTGCCGGGCGTACATGCACGGCGGCTGGCCCAAGGGGCTCGACGAGGAGATCGCCAAGCACGTGCGCAAGCTCGAGAAGGCGATGGGGCGTCGCCTCGGCGACCCGGCCGACCCGCTGCTCGTGAGCGTGCGCTCGGGCGCCAAGTTCTCGATGCCCGGCATGATGGACACGGTCCTCAACCTGGGGCTCAACGACCAGAGCGTGGAGGGCCTCGCCGGCGTCACCGGCGACGAGCGCTTCGCGTACGACTCCTACCGGCGCTTCATCTCGATGTACGGCCGGATCGTGCTCGGCATCGACGGCGACCGCTTCGAGCACCCGCTCGAGCACATGAAGGAGCGCACCGGCGCGGCCAGCGACACCGACGTGACGGCCGAGGGGTGGCGAGAGCTGAGCGCCGAGTACCTCGCCGTCGTCGCCGACGCCACCGGGTCACCCTTCCCGCAGGACCCGACGGCGCAGCTGCGCGGAGCGGTCGAGGCGGTGTTCAGGAGCTGGAACGGCGCCCGCGCCATCGCCTACCGCAACCGCGAGAAGATCAGCCACGAGCTGGGCACGGCCGTGAACGTCCAGGTGATGGTGTTCGGCAACCGCGACGCCAACTCGGGTACCGGTGTCGGATTCACCCGCGACGCGGCGACGGGCGAGAACACGCCCTACGGCGACTTCCTGGTGAACGCACAGGGCGAGGACGTGGTGGCGGGCATCCGCAACACCGAGGACCTCGACCACATGAAGCTCCACTTCCCGGAGATCCACGCCGACCTGCTCGACATCTTCGCCCGCCTGGAGCGCCACTACCAGGACATGTGCGACACCGAGTTCACCATCGAGCAGGGCAAGCTCTGGATGCTGCAGACCCGCGTGGGCAAGCGCACCGGCGTCGCGGCGCTGAAGATGGCCGTCGACATGACGCAGGGCACGGGCTCGGGCAAGCAGCGCTGGAAGATCAGCAAGAAGGAAGCGGTGATGCGCGTCACCGCCGAGCACCTCGACTCGGTGCTGCACCCGCACCTCGCCGGCTCCGGCCAGGTGATCGCCACCGGCCTGGCTGCGTCGCCCGGCGGCGCGGTGGGCAAGGTGTACTTCACGGCCGACGACGCGGCCGACGCCGCCGACCGCGGCGAGGACGTCATCCTCGTCCGCAACGAGACGAGCCCCGAGGACGTCCACGGCATGATGGTGTCGAGGGGCATCCTCACCGCTCGTGGCGGTCTCGTGAGCCACGCCGCCGTGGTGGCGCGCGGCTGGGGCACCCCCGCGATCGTGGGCGCCGAGGCCGTCAAGATCGAGGGCAGCCGGTTCACGGTCGGCGACATCGTCGTCAACGAGGGCGACGTCATCTCGCTCGACGGCTCGAGCGGCCAGGTGGTGCTCGGCGCGATGGCGCTCGAGCAGGCCGAGCCGCCGGCCGAGTTCGCCACGATCCTCCAGTGGGCCGACGAGATCCGCAAGGGCAAGCTCGGCGTGCGGGCCAACGCCGACACCGGCGAGGACGCCGCCAAGGCTCGCGAGCTGGGTGCGGAGGGCATCGGCCTGTGCCGCACCGAGCACATGTTCCTCGCGCCCGACCGCCTGCCGATCGTGCGCGAGATGATCCTCGCCCGCACCGACGACGAGGAGGCCGCGGCGCTCGAGAAGCTCCGTGCCGCGCAGGAGGCCGACTTCTACGAGGTCCTCGACGCGATGGACGGCCTGCCCGTCACGGTGCGCCTGCTCGACCCGCCGCTGCACGAGTTCCTCCCGTCGGTCGAGGAGCTGAAGATCAAGCAGGCCACCGAGGGCCTCTCGGACGAGGAGCACGAGATGCTCGCGGCCGCCGAGAGCTGGTCGGAGCACAACCCGATGATCGGCACCCGCGGCGTGCGCCTCGGCGTCATCAAGCCCGGCCTCTATGCGATGCAGGTGCGCGCGCTCCTGGCCGCGGCGGCCCGGCTGCGCGACGAGGGCAAGAAGCCGGTCGTCGAGATCATGATCCCGCTCACGGTCACCCGTGAGGAGCTGGCGGCGGCCCGGGGCTGGGTGCAGGCCGAGATCGACGCCGCGCTCAGCGGCACCGGCAAGGCCAAGCAGCCCAAGATCACGATCGGCACGATGATCGAGACGCCGCGTGCAGCGCTGCGGGCCGACGAGATCGCCGAGGAGTCCGACTTCTTCAGCTTCGGCACCAACGACCTCACGCAGCTGACGTTCGGCTTCAGCCGCGACGACGTCGAGAGCCGCATGATGCCGGCGTACCTCGAGCAGGGCCTGCTCAAGCGCAACCCGTTCGAGACCATCGACCAGACGGGCGTGGGCGAGCTCGTCCGCATGGGAGCCAAGCTCGGCCGGTCGACCAAGCCGAAGCTCAAGCTGGGTGTGTGCGGCGAGCACGGCGGCGACCCCGAGTCGATCCAGCTGTTCTACGACGCCGGCCTCGACTACGTGAGCTGCTCGCCGTTCCGGGTGCCCATCGCCCGCCTCGCCGCGGCGCAGGCCGTGGTGGGCACGTCGAACAGCACCAAGTAACAGCGCTCGGATGGCGATCGCCGACGACGACATCGAGCGCATCCGCTCCACCGTCTCGATCGTCGACGTCGTCCAGCAGCACGTCCAGCTCCGCAAGACGGGGCGCAACTGGGTGGGCTTGTGCCCGTTCCACGCCGAGCGGTCGCCGTCGTTCAACGTCCGCGAGGAGACAGGGCGCTACAAGTGCTTCGGCTGCGACGCGTCGGGCGACGTGTTCACGTTCGTGCAGCAGATCGAGCACGTCGACTTCGTCGGCGCGGTCGAGCACCTGGCGGCCAAGGCCGGCATCCAGCTCAGCTACACGACCACCGGCCAGAGCCGCGAGCGGGCGCGCCGCAAGCAGCTCGTGGAGGCGATGGAGCGGGCGGTCGACTGGTACCACGAGCGGCTGCTCACCGGCGCCGACGCCCGTGCGGCACGCGACTACCTCCGCAGCCGCGGCCTCGCGGGCGACGTCGCCCGGCAGTTCCGGCTGGGGTGGGCGCCCGACGACTGGGACGCGATGTCGCGGTCGACGGGCATCGACGCCGACCTGCTGCGCGAGACCGGGCTCGCGTTCACCAACCGGGGCGGTCGGATGCAGGACGCGTTCCGGGCGCGGGTGCTGTTCCCGATCTTCACCGAGAACGGCGAGGCGGTGGCCGTGGGCGGCCGGGTGCTGCCCGGCTCCACCGACCCGGCCAAGTACAAGAACTCGCCCGAGACGTCGATCTACCGCAAGTCGCACACGCTCTACGGGCTGAACTGGGCCAAGGCCGGCATCGTGGCGGCCGACCAGGTGGTGGTGTGCGAGGGCTACACCGACGTGATCGGGTTCCACCGCTCGGGCGTGCCGCGGGCGGTGGCCACGTGCGGCACGGCCTTCACCGAGGAGCACGTGCGGCTGCTGAAGCGCTACGCGAGCCGAGTGGTGCTGGCGTTCGACGCCGACGCGGCCGGCCAGGGCGCCGCCGAGCGCTTCTACGAGTGGGAGCAGAAGTACCAGGTGGAGGTGAGCGTGGCTCGCCTGCCCGGCGGCAAGGACCCCGGCGACCTGGCCCAGTCCGATCCCGAGGCGCTGGCGGCGGCGGTGGAGCACCCGCTGCCGTTCCTCGGCTTCCGTCTCGACCGCGTGCTCACCGGCCAGGCGCCGCAGTCGCCCGAGCAGCGGACGCGCCTCGGCGAGGCGGCGATGGCGATCGTCAACGAGCACCCCAACCCCAACGTGCGCAAGCTGTACGCCGGGCAGGTGGCGTCGCAGGTGGGGCTCCCGGTGGCCGACCTCGTGCAGCTCGCCGAGCGCGGCACCAAGCGCCCGCAGCTCAAGGTGGTGGCCCCGGCTGCTCGGCGTGGGCCGCGCGAGAACGCCGAGTTCGTGGCGATCGTGCTGCTGGTGCAGGCGTGGGACTCGATCGCCTCGTGGCTCGTGGAGGCGCTCTTCGCCGACGATCTGTACCGCCGGGCGTTCATCGCGCTGGCCGACGCCGGCGGTGACGTGAACGCTGCGCTCGAGGCCGCCGATCCCGATGCGCGCGAGGTGATCGAGCGGGCGGCCGTGGTCGACATCGAGGCCGACCCCGAGGTGGAGGCCCGCAACCTGGTGCGGGCCGCTGTTCGGCGCGAGCTCTCCGGTGCCGCCCGCTCGGCCGATCCGGAGCGCATCCGCAGCGATCGCGAGGCCCGCTTGCAGGCCGAGCAGCTCGACGACCCCATTCACGCGGCAGCGGCAGCGGAGTGGTTGCTAGGTTGGCTGCACGCTCGTGGGGAGGGGCAGGCGGATGGAGGGAGCTGAGCCGATCGACATCGATCTGCTCCCGCCTGTCCCCGGTGTCGACGAGGACGAGTGGGCCGAGCTGATCGAGCTGGGACGCGAGCGCGGCGAGCTGCACGCCGAGGAGATCACCCACGTGGTCCGCTCGGTCGAGCTCACCGGCGAGACCCTCGAGCTGCTCCACAAGTCGCTC
>JALOLG010000138.1:0-5439 GCA_025456105.1 Ilumatobacteraceae bacterium
CCACAACGCCCGCGTGCTGCGCGATCTGCTCGCCATCGACGTCGAGGTGCACGCCGGCGCGAGCCGACCGCTCGTGGCCGAGCCGCGCCACGCCGGCTACGTCCACGGGGTGAGCGGCCTCGACGGCGCGGACCTGCCCGAGCCGGTGCGACCGCTCGACGGCACCGATGCCGTGCGCTTCATCATCGACACCTGCCGATCGGTCGACGACGTGACGCTCGTCCCCACCGGGCCGCTCACCAACATCGCCCTCGCGCTGCGCAGCGCACCCGATCTGTCCGATCGGATCGCGGCGATCTCACTGATGGGCGGCGGGACGATCGGCAACCGGTCGGCGGTCGCCGAGTTCAACATCTGGGCCGATCCCGAGGCGGCGGCGATCGTGTTCCGCAGCGGCATCCCGCTGGTGATGACCGGGCTCGACGTGACCCACCGGTTCCTCGCCACACCCGACCGGGTCGACCGGGTCAGGTCGATCGACGGTCGTCTGGCGACGGTGCTGGCCGACCTGTTCGAGTTCTTCTCGGGCACCTACGTCGCACGCCACACCGATCTCGCCGGCGCAGCCGTGCACGACCCGCTCGCCGTGCTGGCCGTCACCCATCCCGAGCTGTGCCCGCGCACGCCGCGCCACGTCGACGTCGAGACGTCGGGCGCGCTCACCCGGGGCATGACGGTGATCGACCGCCGCACGCTCCGGGAGCTGCCCGATCCGACCTGTGACGTCGTCGACGACGTCGACGTCGAGGCGGCGTGGGACGTCGTGGTGGGTGCGATCGCCTCGTTCAGCCGCTGAGCGGGTGATGACGCACCGCACGAGAGGAAATAGGTTCCGCGCTCATGCGCGCCGCCGTGATGACCGACTGGGAGCTCCGCATCGCCGACGTCCCCGACCCGGTGCCCGGACCCGGGCAGGTGCTCACCGAGGTGCTCGCGTGCGGCATCTGCGGCAGCGACCTCCACATGCTGCAGCACGGTGCCGAGGTCAGGGCCATGTCGGCGGCGGCCGAAGCCGAGTACAGCGCTGACCTCCCGGACGACCCGCTGCGCCCGAAGGTGTTCGACCCGGCACAGGGCACGGTGATGGGCCACGAGTTCTGCTGTCGCGTGGTGGGCCTGGGCGAGGGGGTCACCAACCTGCGCGAGGGCGACGTCGTCGTGAGCATGCCGGTGGCCTTCGATGCCGACGGCCTGCACGCGGTGGGCTACTCGAACCGCTACCCGGGGGGCTACGCCGAGCGGATCGTGCTGAACGAGATGCTGGCGCTGCCCGTGCCCGACGGCGTCCCGCCTGAGCTGGCCGCGATGACCGAGCCGCTCGCCGTCGGGGTGCACGCCGTGGCGAAGAGCCGCATCCAGCAGGGCGACACCGCGATCGTGCTCGGTCTCGGACCGGTGGGGCTCGCATGCGTCGCGGCCCTCCGGCTGCTCGGCATCGGTCCGATCGTCGGCGCCGACTTCTCGCCGCGACGTCGCGATCTCGGCGTGCACCTCGGGTGCGACGTCGTGGTCGACCCACGCGACGAGCACGCGATCACGGCGTGGCGGCGCGTGGCTGCCGGCCGGCCGCTCGGGGTGTTCGAGGCGGTGGGCGTGCCCGGCATGATCGACCAGGCGATGAAGATGGCGCCGCGCGACACCCGCATCCTCGTGGTGGGCGTGTGCATGCAGCAGGACCACCTCCAGCCGATGGTGGGCATCGGCAAGGAGCTGTCGATCCAGTTCGCCCTCGGGTACCAGCCCGACGAGTTCGCGGCATCGCTGCGCGCGATCGCCGACGGCGCGGTCGATCTGGCCCCGCTCGTCACCGGACGGGTCGCGATCGACGACGTGCCGCGTGCGTTCGCCGATCTGGCCGATCCCGAGCAGCACGCCAAGATCCTGGTGGTGCCGTGACCGCGGCCGACTCGTTCCCCCGCCAGCACGCACGCACCCAGCGCCTCACGCTGGGCGAGCCGCGCAACGTCACGGTGTCGGCCGACGGGCGGCGGGCGGTGTTCCTCCGCAGCCGCGGTGGCGACGACCCCGTCACCTGCCTCTGGACGATCGATCTCGCCACCCACACCGAGGTGCTCGTGGCCGATCCCCGCACGCTGCTCGAGGCTGGGCTCGACGACCTGCCCCCGGAGGAGCGGGCCCGCCGCGAGCGGCTCCGCGAGGGCGCCGGCGGTGTCACCGCCTACGCCACCGACGAGCGCGGCACGGTCGCGGCGTTCACCATCGGCGGCCGGCTGTTCGTGGCCGGGCTCCTGAGCGGGCGCTCCCGCCCGCTCGAGGTCGAGGGCCCGGTGTTCGACCCACGACCCGATCCGACGGCACGGCGGCTGGCGTACGTGCAGGGGCGGCGGCTCCGCGTCGCCACCCTCGACGGACGCAGCGTGGTCGTGGCGGGTGACGACGACGAGCCCGAGACGGTCTCGTGGGGGTCGGCCGACTTCGTCGCCGCCGAGGAGATGCGCCGCATGCGCGGCTACTGGTGGAGCCCCGACGGCGAGCGGCTCGCGGTGTGCCGGGTCGACCAGTCCCCGGTCGCCACCTGGCACCTCGGTGACCCTGCCGACCCGGCGGTGGCACCGAGCGTCATCCGCTATCCCGCCGCCGGCACGGCCAACGCCGACACGACGCTGCACGTGATCGACGCGGCTGACATGGATGCGGCGGGCGCGGGCGAACCCGTCGACGTGGAGTGGGACCGGGCGGCGTTCCCGTACCTCGCCGATGTGCAGTGGGGGCACCACGGTCTCGTCATCACGGTGCAGTCGCGCGACCAGCAGCGCCTCGAGGTGCGCCGGGTCGACCCCGACACCGGCGCCACCGAGCTCCTCGCCGACGACCACGACGATGCCTGGGTCGAGCTCGTCCCCGGCGCGCCGGCGTTCCTCGCCGATGGCCGCCTCGTGCGCTGCGCCGACCGCGACGGGTGTCGCCGGCTCCTCGTCGGGACGGAGGCGGTCACCGACCCCGATCTCCAGGTGCGCTCGATCGTCGCGGCGGCCGGTCACGAGGTGGTGTTCCTCGCGAACCCGATCGACGACCCGACGGTGCAGCACGTGTGGCGCTGGACCGTGGCGGAGGGAGCGAGCCCGCTCACCGACGCCCCCGGCGTGCACACGGCGGCCGGCACCACCTCGGCCCTCGTCGTCCGCAGCGCCACCCTCGAGGACGAGCGGGCGGTGTGGCTGCTCCCCGACGGCCACGAGCTCACCTCGCACGCCGAGACCGCGCTCGTGACGCCGAACGTCCGCATGCACCGCACCGCCAGTCGGCGGCTGGCCACCGCACTGCTGCTCCCCCACGATCACGACGGCGCCCCGCTGCCCGTGCTGCTCGACCCGTACGGCGGGCCGCACGCCCAGCGGGTGGTGCGCTCGCGCAACGCGTTCGCCACCTCGCAGTGGTTCGCCGACCAGGGCTTCGCCGTGGTGGTCGCCGACGGCCGCGGCACCCCGGGACGGGGCAGCGCCTTCGAGCGCGCCGTGCGCCACGACCTCGCCACCGCTCCGCTCGACGACCAGATCGAGGCCCTCCTCCACCTCGCCGAGGTGACGGGCGCGCTCGACCTCGACCGGGTGGCGATCCGCGGCTGGAGCTTCGGCGGCTACCTGGCGGCGCTCGCCGTGCTGCGCCGCCCCGACGTGTTCCACGCAGCGATCGCCGGTGCGCCGGTGACCGAGTGGCGGCTGTACGACACGCACTACACCGAGCGCTACCTCGGCGACCCCACCGACGATCCCGGACCGTACGACGCCAGCTCGCTGCTGCCGCTCGCTCGCGACCTCCAGCGTCCGCTCCTGCTCGTGCACGGCCTCGCCGACGACAACGTGGTGGCCGCGCACACGCTGCGCCTCTCGTCGGCGCTGCTGGCGGCCGGTCGGCCCCACGAGGTGCTGCCACTGGTGGGCGTGTCACACATGACACCCCAGGAGGTGGTGGCAGAGCACCTGCTCCTCCACCAGCTCGACTTCCTGCGGCGCGCGCTCGGTCTGGCTACGGTGCCGCTCAGGAGGTCGCACGATGGCTGATCGTCTGAACGAGCTGTACGCGGGGGTGGCGGTGCACGCCACCGCCGATCGCGAGCACCAGGCCGCGCTCGAGCTGCTCGCGCTCGTGATGGTCGCCGATCACCACCTCGACGACGACGAGGTCGAGATGGTGCGCGACATCAGCGAGGAGTGGCGCGGTGGTGCGTTCTCGTTCGAGCAGTACCTCGGACCGGCGATGGCCAAGGCGCGTGACGCCGTCGCCCACCACCGGATCACCGAGCTCCTCGACGACATCGATGCCCGCATCACCAGCCGCGTGCTGCGCCTCGCGCTGTTCTCCGCTGCCCGCGAGGTGGCCGACGTCGACGACGACGTCAGCCCCGACGAGGGATCGCTGCTGGCCGAGATCGCCGTCCGCTTCGGCTGAGCCGGTGCCGTGAGCTTCCTCCCGCCCGAGCTGCCGAGCGACCCTCCCGACGAGCGCGAGGGCGATCGCGAGACCATCATCGGCGTCTCGTTCGACGACACCTACCGGGCCCAGCAGTTCCTCACCGCCATGCAGGGTCTGCACGCGAGCGGCGCGATCCGGCTCCGCGACGCGGTCGTCGTGGCCAAGGACGAGGCAGGCGCCACGCACGTGCGCGAGACCGTCGATCTCCAGCCCGGACGCGCCGCGCTCAGCGGCGCCGTGTGGACCGGCCTGCTCGGGCTGCTGCTGGGCGGACCGGTCGGCTGGATCGCCGGCCTGGGCGTGGGTGCGGGCGCGGGTGCCGTCGCGGCGAAGGTGGTCGATGTCGGCATCCCCGACGCGTGGGTGGCGTGGTTCCGCGCTGCGGTGGCACCGGGCACGCACACGGTGATCGTGCTCACCACGTCGCTCGACATCGAGGCGCTGGTGCACGAGGCGACGCGGTTCCCGGGCGCCCAGCTCGTGCACGCGAACCTCGCCCCCGGCGTGATCAGTCGGATCGAGGCGGCGCTCAGCAGCGAGGACGATCCAGCGACGTGATCGCGATGCTGGCCGTCGAGCTCGACCCGGACCTCGCCGTCACCCAGCTCATCCCCACCTGGGTCGACGTCGTGGCGATCTCGCTCGGCGCGCTGGCGGGCTCGATCGCCGCGCGGCGATGGGGCGCCGACATCCTGGGGATCCTCCTGATCGGCATCGTCTCGGGCCTCGGTGGCGGCATCATCCGCGACGTGCTCCTCAACCGGGTGCCCGCTGCGCTCACCAACGAGGTGCTCATCCCGTCGGCGCTGGTGGCCGCGGCGGTCGGCTTCCTGTTCGCCGATCTGGCCGCCCGGGCCGTCCACCAGCTCGACCGGGTCATCCTCGTCACGGACGCCGCCTTCTTGGGCACGTACGCCGTGATCGGCGCCGAGAAGTCGATCGCGCTCGGCCTGCCGGCGGCGTCGTGCGTGTTCGTGGGCGTGCTGTCGGGTGTCGGCGGCGGAC
>JALOLG010000138.1:5445-8911 GCA_025456105.1 Ilumatobacteraceae bacterium
GGGCGCCTGGAACGCGCTCGCTGCGCTGATCGGCACCACGGCCTACGTCGTGCTCGTGCGCAACGCCGACCTCGGTCCGCTGCTCGGCCCGATCTGCATCGGCGTCATCGCCGCGATGCGCATCGCGTCGGTGACGTTCGGGTGGAGCACGCCCGTGGCGCGCGACCTCATCACCGAGAGCGAGACGGTGCAGCGCCTCGCCCGCCGGGCCTGGTTCCGGGGTGAGGAGCAGGCCGGTGGCTGACTGCGCCTTCTGCCGCATCGTCGCGGGCGACAGCCCGGCGTTCGTGGTGGCCGACGACGAGCGGACCGTCGCGTTCCTCGACCAGGGGCAGGCCACCGACGGTCACACGCTCGTGGTGCCCCGCACCCACGCCGACGACATCTGGGCGATCAGCGACGACGACGCGGCAGCGGTGATGCGGATGGTCAAGCGGGTGGCGCACCTGCTCGACGAGCGGCTGTCACCCGACGGGCTGAACGTCGTCCAGTCGAACCGTGCGGCCGGCTGGCAGGAGATCCGTCACCTCCACGTCCACGTGGTCCCCCGGTGGGCCGGCGACGGGCTCACACCTCCGTGGGGCCCGTCGCACCCGTCGCCGGATCGTCTGGCGACGGTGTGGCGCCGGCTGCAGGAGCCGCCGGGGACGCCAGGATCTGGTACAGCGAGCGCGTGGCCTCGCTGAGCACCGTGGCCGCCCGCTCGATCTGGTCGGCCGAGCCGAAGCGGCCGATCTGGCGGGCGGGTCCGACGAGCTCGGCCAGCGCCCGCCGCAGCTCGCTGCCGCGTGGCGCCGCGCCGGCCTCCCAGGGCGCCGGCTCGGCCGCCTGATCGTGCAGCCGGGCGCGTCCGAGGTCGGTGAGGCGGAAGACCCGCTTGCCGTCGAGCTCGTCGCCGGCGATCAGGCCAGCCTCCTCCAGCCGGCCGAGTGCCGGGTAGATCGCGCCGGGGCTCGGGCGCCAGCGCCCCTCGCTGCGGGCGTCGAGCTCGGCGATCAGCTCGTAGCCGTGCATCGGGCGCTCGTCGAGCAGGCGCAGGATCGCGCCGCCGACCGCGCCGCGACGGGCGCGCCCTCGGCCGTGGCCGTGCCCGTGCGGGCCACGACCGTGGTGGGTCGTTCGGTGGATGTGTCGGATGTCGTGCATGGTTCTCCTTGTTCGTTGACGATAACGATACATCGTTAAAGCCAACGATGCAACCCCTATGATCGGTCCGTGCCAGCAGAGCGCGACCTCCAGCGTCTCCTCGCCGGGCTGCGGCCGCGCCACGTGCCGGGCGAGTTCGTGTACGTGACGCTCCCCGACCTCGATCCCGCGCTCGCGCCGCTCGCCACGGTGCGCGAGGCCGAGGGGATCAGCCACGTGATCGACCGCTCGGTCGCCGACGCCGGCGGGCTCGCGTACGACTTCGTCGCAGGCTGGATCACGCTCGACGTGGCATCCGCCCTCGACGCCGTCGGCCTCACCGCTGCGGTGGCGGCGGCGCTCACCGAGGCCGAGATCAGCTGCAACGTGCTCGCCGGCACGCACCACGACCACCTGCTGGTGCCGGCCGATCGGGTCGACGAGGCGCTCGCCGTGCTCGCAGCGCTGTCCGGCGCGAGCTGACGGCGGTCGGTCAGACGACGCCCGTGCGCTGCGCGTGCTGGAGGAAGAACCAGCCCGGCAACGTCGGCGCCCAGAACGTGGCGAAGCGGAACAGCACCACGATCGCCGCCGCGGTCGCCGGATCGACGCCCGCCCCCACCAGCGCGGCGGTGAGCGCCGCCTCGATGCCACCGACACCGCCCGGCGTCGGCACCGCCGATCCGATCGTGTTGGCCACCATGTAGAGCGCGCCCGCCTGTGCGAACCCCATGTCGACGTCGAACGCGTGCACCGACACCACGAACGCGAACAGGGTCACCGCCTTGGCCATCGCGGCGCCCCCGAACAGCAGGCCGAGCCGGTCGGGACGCCGCAGCAGCTCCCCGAACGACGACCGGACCTTGGCGAGCACACCGCGCACCTTGGGCACCACCACGCGGCGTCCCCACGACGAGAGCACGAGCACCCCGCCGACGGCGGCGACCGCCAGCACCACGATGACGAGCCCGCCCGCATCGGGGAGATCGAAGCGACCGAGCTCGTCGGACCGACCTCCCCACACGAGGAAGACCACGAGGAAGACCGCCTGCATGACACCGCTCGCCACCGACGTGAGACCGACCGCAGCGCTGCCGACCGCCAGGTCGACGCCGTTGAGCTGCAGGTAGCGGACCCGCATCGCCATGCCGCCTGCGTTCGCCGGCGTGAACCGGTTGAGGAACGACTGACCGAACATCACCTCGGTCGTCCTGAGGAACGGCAGGTCGACCGTGACCGAGCCCATCAGGCTCAGCGACCCGCCGACGTAGCTCAGCACCACCCAGATCACGAGCCACGGGATCACGCTGGGGTCGGCGTCCTGGAGCGCTGCCCAGATGTCGCTCCAGTTGGCGAGCAGGCTGAGGACGTAGGCACCCAGCACGAGCCCGCCCGCGAGCGCGACGACGCCCTTGACCGAGATCCGCCGCACCGGGGCGGGCTCCACCGGCTCGACGCCGCAGCACTCGGCGCCGGCACGCCGCACCTCGGCGAGCAGGCCGGGATGCTCCTTGGCCACCCGCCGCACCGCGGGCGACAGCACCACCTCCTGCACGAGCGGGAGCGCGTGGGCCACGGCGTCGGCACCCACGCCCTCGACGGCCGCTGCCGCGGCTCGGTCGACACCGACCACGGCAGCGCTCGACACGAGGAGGTTCGCGACGTCGGCACCGAGCGGCAGGTTGGCGGCGTGCACCCGCGCCCGCGCGAAGCCCGTGAGCACCGGACCGTCGGGCCCGCGTCGCACCCGCTCGAGCCGCAGGTCGCCGTGCGCGATGCGCTGGCGGCGGAGCGCGCCCACCTGCCGCCACACCTCACCGAGCTCGTCGGGGTCGGGGTCGGTCGCCAGCGTCGGGCCATCGACGCGCTCGTAGGCGATCACGCCGTCACCGTCGGGGGTGACCGCGACACCCGCCAGGTGCGGCACCCGGGCACCGGCGGCGGCGGCGAGCGACATCGCGAGCGCTTCGTTCTCCACCTCGCGCTCGGGCGTGCGAGCAGGTCGCTGATCGCCGAACCCCTTCACGCGCGCCGCGCGCCACCAGCCGACGAGCAGACCGGTGTCGCGCTCGTCGCGACCCACGAAGCGCACGTGGACGGCCCCCGGGTCGATGTCCCGGTCGACCAGCAGGGCAGCCGCGTCGTCGGGCAGCTGCGGGCGGATCGGCGCGCCGAGCACCACGAGCGCCAGCGATCCGGAGGCGGTGCCCACCAGGAGCACGGCGACCAGGTTCAGCGGCGCCTCGGTGGCCGTCAGCACACGGCACACCGCGACGATGCCGAATGCGACCCAGGCCGCCCGTCGCCACCGCGCATCGAGCCGATGCGAGACCGCGGCGAT
>JALOLG010000139.1 GCA_025456105.1 Ilumatobacteraceae bacterium
CTACGCCGAGTACTCAGCCGGGGTGCGAGCCGAGTACGGGCACCTCGACGACGACACGTGGCGGATCGGCCGGTCGGCCGTGCTGCGGTCGTTGCTCGCGCGCCCAGCGCTGTTCGTCACCGCAGGCGGCATCGAGCGCTTCGAGCACACCGCACGAGCCAATCTGACCGCCGAGCTGGCGGCGCTCAGCGCCGGCGGATGACGCCGTCGTCCGCGGCCGCCTTGGCGACGGCCTCGGCCACGGCGTCGGCCACACCGGGCTCGAACACGCCCGGGATGATGTGGTCGGCGGTCGGCTCGGGCACGAACGCGGCCAGCGCGGCGGCCGCGGCGAGCTTCATGCCGACCGTGCAACGCGTCGCTCGGGCGTCGAGCATCCCCCGGAACACCCCGGGGAAGGCCAGCACGTTGTTGATCTGGTTGGCGTAGTCGCTGCGACCTGTGGCCACCACGGCGACCCGCTCGGGCATCAGCTCGGGCATCACCTCGGGCACCGGGTTGGCCATGGCGAACACGATCGCCTCGTCGGCCATCTCCTCGAGCCACTCAGCCTCGATCACGCCCGGCCCCGACAGGCCGAGCAGCACATCGACACCCACGATCGCCTCGCGCACGCCGCCCGTTCGGCCCTCGCGGTTGCCGTGGTCGACGAACCACTGCTTGGTCGGCGTCAACCCCGCCCGGCCGGCGTGCAGGATGCCCGTGGAGTCGACACCGATCACGTCGCCGACCCCCACGTGGTGCAGCAGCTGCGCGCACGCCACGCCCGCAGCACCCGTGCCGACGATCGTCACCGTGGCGTCCTCGAGCCGCTTGCCCACCACCCGGAGCGCGTTCTGCACGGCGGCGAGCGTCACGATCGCCGTGCCGTGCTGGTCGTCGTGGAACACCGGGATGTCGAGCACCTCCTGGAGCCGCTGCTCGATCTCGAAGCACTCGGGCGCCTTGATGTCCTCGAGGTTGATGCCCCCGAACGTCGGAGCCAGCGCCGTCGCCACGGCCACCACCTCGTCGACCGTGCGCGCCTCGATGCACACCGGGTACGCATCGACCCCACCGAACTGCTTGAAGAGCACGGCCTTGCCCTCCATCACCGGCATCGCGGCCTCGGGCCCGATGTCACCGAGGCCCAGCACGGCCGTGCCGTTCGACAGCACCGCGACGGCGTTCGAGCGACCCGTGTAGGTCCACACCTGCTCCACGTCGTCGGCGATCGCCCGCGAGACCCGCCCGACACCCGGGGTGTACGCCATCGCCAGGTCGGCGGCGTCCTCCAGTGGGGCCACCGGCGACACCACGATCTTGCCGCCCACGTGGCGGTCGAAGGTGCGGTCGGAGATCGCGCGCACGCACAGCTCGCCGAACTCGGCGAGCACGCGCCGCACCTCGTCCTGGTGGGCCGAGCTCGAGCACGCCACGACGAGCTCGTGGCTGCCGTCGGCCAGCGGTCGCAGGCCGGTCAGCTCGCAGCCGGCCTCGAGCACGGCGGCCGTGGCCCGACCGAGCTCGGCGCGCGAGCACTCGAGGATGATCGTGAGCGCGTAGCCGGCCGACGGTCGGTTGGTGATGGTCATGGGGCTCCTCCAGGTGACGGGACGTGACACCGGAGCGAGCTGCCACCGGCGCCGGGAACGGGCGGTGGCGGGTGCGCTCAGCGTGAGCGCTGGGCTCGCCGACCCCGCCGGACCCGTACCCGTGCGGGTACGGCGGTGGGAGCGGCGGCTGCGGCCGCGATCGCGCCGGCGATGGCGACGGTGATCACGGCGACGAGCACATGGGCGAGCATAGGCCGCTCCAGGACCGACCGCCACCCCGAGTACCGTCGATGCCGTGACCGACCAGCTGACCGGAGCATCCACCGAGCTGCTCCAGGCGCTCATCCGCAACCGGTGCGTCAACGACGGCACCCCCGAGTCGGGCGAGGAGGTGCGCAACGCCGATCTGCTCCAGACCTACCTCGAAGGGGCCGGCCTCGACGTCGAGCGCTTCGAGTCGCGCCCCGGGCGCACCTCGATCGTGGCCCGCATCGAGGGCAGCGATCCCGAGGCACCGACGCTGTGCCTGTGCGGCCACACCGACGTCGTGCCCGTGACGCCGGAGGGGTGGTCGCGCGACCCGTTCGGGGGCGAGCTGGTGGCCGGCGAGGTGTGGGGCCGCGGTGCCGTCGACATGCTCAACCTCACGGCGTCGATGGCGGTCGCGTTCAAGCACCTCGCCCTGCACGGACCGCGCCTGCGTGGCACCGTGGTCTTCTTCGGCGTGGCCGACGAGGAGGCGGGAGGCACCTGGGGTGCCGAGTGGATGCTCGACCACCACCCCGAGGCGGTGAGCTGCGACTACCTGCTCACCGAGATGGGCGGCTGGTCGATGGTGGGCCACGACGGGGTGCGCCGGGTCACCGTGAACGTGGGTGAGAAGGGGATCGCCTGGCGGCGGCTGCGCGTGCACGGCACACCGGGACACGGCTCCCGCCCGTACGCCACCGACAACGCACTCGTCACCGCCGCCGAGGTGGTGCGCCGGCTCGCCGCGTTCCGCCCCGCGTCGCACGTGAGCGAGGCGTGGCGGGCGCAGGTGGGGGCGATGCCGCTCCCGCCCGAGCTGGCGGCTGCGCTCGTCGACGAGTCGCGGCTCTGGGACGTCCTGCCCACGCTCCCCGAGCCGATCGCCCGGACGTGCCACGCGATGACCCACACGACCATCTCACCCAACGTGGCGCACGGCGGCACGAAGACCAACACGATCCCCGACGTCGTCGACCTCGACGTCGACATCCGCACCGTCCCGGGCGTGACCAACGACGACGTCGACCGGATGCTCCACGAGATCCTCGGTGACCTCGCCCACCGGGTCGAGGTCTCGAGGCTGCAGAGCTTCGAGGCCACCGAATCGCCGCGCGGCAACGAGCTGTGGGACACGCTGTCGAGCCGGGTGCAGGTGGCCTACCCGGGGGCCGAGCTCGTCCCCGGCGTGGTGGTGGGTGGCACCGACGCCCGGTTCTTCCGCGAGCGCGGCACGATCGCCTACGGGGCCGGGCTGTTCTCGCCGAGCATCGACGCGGCCTCGTTCGCCGACCGCTTCCACGGCAACGACGAGCGCATCGACGTCGACAGCCTCGGCCTCACCACCGAGCTGTGGCTCGGCGTCACCGAGGAGCTCCTGCGATGACCGACACCAGCCTCGATCGCGACCTCTCCGAGGAGCTGCGCACCGGCGAGCCGGCCGTGGCGCACATCGTCAAGACCGAGCCGGGCGAGTCCGCAGCCGCCAAGGTGCTGGAGGCCCGGATCATGGGCACCCCGCTCACCGCGCTGTGCGGGCACGTGTTCGTGCCGTCGCGCGATCCGAAGCAGCTGCCGGTCTGCCAGCCGTGCAAGGAGATCTACGACATGTACCGGGCCGTCAACGACGGTCTGCGCGACACCCCGAGCGACTGATGCGCATCCGCCACGCCGTGCGGGCGATCGTGATCGATCCGGCCGACCGCATCCTGCTCGTGCGCTTCGAGTTCCCCACGGCCACCGTGTGGGCGATGCCCGGCGGCGGGGTCGAGCCCGACGAGACGCCGCTCCAGGCGCTCCACCGGGAGCTGGCCGAGGAGCTCGGCCTGGTCGACGCGCCGATCGGACCGCACGTGTGGGACCGGCTCCACATCGTGCCGTTCGTCGACGGGCAGTGGGACGGCCAGCGCGACGAGTTCCACCTGGTGCGCGTGCCGGCGTTCGAGCCGCAGCCGCAGCTCTCCTGGGAGCAGCTGCGCGCCGAGAAGCTCCACGAGATGCGGTGGTGGACGATGGAGGAGATCGCGTCGTCGACCGTGCGCTTCGCACCGGCGTCACTCGCCCGTCACCTGCCGGGTCTGCTGGCCGGCGAGATCCCCGCCGAACCCATCGACGTCGGGGTGTGACCGGTGGCGGATCAAGAGTCGGTCAAGTTCCCGCCACCGAGGGCCGATGCAACCGTCGTGGAGTCCACGTCCATCCGCATGCTGCTCGACCACCTGGTGCGTGGCGTCGACGGCGTCGTGGGCGCGCTCCTGGCCACGGCCGACGGCTTCGTCGTGGCCGACCGGCTGCCCGGTGACGACTCCATCGACGCCTCCGGGCTCGCCGCGATGACCGCCGCCGCGCTCGGGCTGGCCGATCGCATGACGGGCACGGTGGCGTCCGGCACGACGCAGCTGGTCGTGATGCGGGCCCAGGCGAGCCAGGTGCTGCTCCACCGCGTGACGGGGGTGGGCGGGCTCGCCGTCCTCGCCACCGCCGAGGCCGACCTCGGTCGGGTCGGCACCGTGACGGCCGAGATCGTCAGCGGTCTGGAGCGGCTGGCGTCGACGTGGCGAACCACGCCGCCAACCTGACCAGCCCCTCGTCGATCGACACCGTCGGCGTCCAGCCCAGGTCGTCGCGCGCCGGGCGCGGGTCGAACCAGTGCGCCGTCCCGAGCTGCTCGGCCAGGAACCGGGTGAGTGGCGGCTCGTCGTCGCGCAGCCGCGGCCAGACCCGCTCGACCACGCTGCCGACGCCTCGGGCCACACCGCCTGGCACCGACCGCAAGGTGGGGTGCACACCGGCAGCAGCGCAGATGCCGAGCACGAGCTCGCGGATCGGGCGCGGCTCGCCGTTGGCGATCACGTAGGCGCGACCGTGCGCGTCGGCGTCGAGGGCGGCGAGGTGGGCGTCGACCGCGTTGTCGAGGTAGGTGGTGTCGACGAGCGCCGTCCCGCCGCCGACGAGCGCGAGCCGACCGGTGCGGGCGCGCTCGACGATGCGACCGACGAGCTGGGTGTCGCCGGGGCCCCACACGAGGTGGGGGCGCACGACGACGACGGCGAGGTCGTCGCTGTCGGCGGACAGCGCGAGCGACTCGCCCATCGCCTTCGACTCGGCGTACCAGGCGCGACGGCGGCCGAGCACCGGCGGGTCGGCGGAGGCTCCGACGAGCGGCTCGCCGCCGTGCGCCACCGAGGGCGACGACACGTGCACGAGGCGGCCCACGTGGCGTCGGCGGGCCGCGGCGACGACGTTCGAGGTGCCGTCGACGTTGATCGCGCGGTAGTCGTCCCAGGTGCCGAGCACGCCGACCTTGGCGGCGGCGTGGATCACGGCGTCGGCGCCCTCGATCGCCCGGTCGACGGCGCCGGGGTCGCGCACGTCGGCGAGCACCTGCTCGGCGTCGACCTCGGCCGGCGTGCGCTGGAGGCACACCACGTCGTCGCCGCGCTCGACCAGCGCCCGTGCGATCGAGCCGCCGAGCAGGCCGGAGGCGCCGGTGACGACGACCCTCACGGGCGGCCCCCGGCGAGCACGCGGTCGGCCCAGGCGGCGAGCTCGGTGCGGTCGATCTTGGCGTTGTGGCGGATGTCGACCGGCAGGGCGGGGCGCTGGAGCACCGCAGCGACCGGGTGGTCGACGGCCGATCGGACCGGGGCGCTCCAGCACGACGATGAGCTGCTGGACACCGTGCGGGCCGACCCCCACCGCCGCGCTGCGGCTGACGCCGGTCACGGCCTCGACGGCCTGCTCGACCGGCACGGGCGTGACCGGGCCGGCCACGGTGTGCACGACGTGGACGACCCGGCCCTCCACCCACAGGCGGCCGTTCGCGTCGAGATGGCCGACGTCGCCGGTGCGGT
>JALOLG010000140.1 GCA_025456105.1 Ilumatobacteraceae bacterium
CCTACCTGCGGGGGCTCGCCCGCGACCTGGCCGAGGCGGGCGCCGACCTCGTGATCGCACACCACCCCCACGTGCTGCAGGGATTCGATTGGTTCGACGGCACGCTCGTCGCGTACTCGCTGGGCAACCTGGCGTTCGACCAGGACATCGGCGTCACGATGACCTCGGGAGTGCTCCGCGTGGTGCACGACGGTGCCGGCGTCGTCGATGCACGGGTGTACCCGGTCACGATCGACCGGTACCGACCGGCGCTCGTGACCGGTGACGCGGCCGCGAGCACGATCCGGCTCCTGGACGCGCGCTCGGTGCTCGGCGCCTCCGCCGAGGATCCGGAGCGGATCGACGGGTTGCCGCGGGCGGTGTGGAAGCCCGGCCGGCGGCGCGAGGCGAGCGTGCTGCCCGATGGTTCGGCCGGCGTGGTCACGGCGGTGCGGCCATCGGTGCTCCAGACGCACCTGCTCGACAACCGCGGCGTCGCGGTGCTGCCGCCGTGCACCCTCGTGCAGCCGCGCGACGAGGGCCTGGCCGTCGGCGTCGATCTGCTCGCCTGGGGTGGGATCGACGACCAGACCGCCGACGGGCGCGCGGAAGGGGCTGTCCACTGGTCGCTGCGCGGCGAGGTGCAGCTGGCCGAGGACGACGGCGACCACCACCTCCGGCTCCGGTCGCAGAACGGTGCCGGCGCCGGCGTGCGGCCGACGTCGCGGATCTGGGTGCCGCGGCACCGCGTGTTCGACGAGTCGCTCCGCCCGCTCGACGGGCCCGCCGAGTACCGGCTCGAGCTGCGCGCCCGCAGCCTCGACGGTGAGCAGCCGACCGTGAAGCTCATCGCGTACGGCGTCGACGACCGGCTCCGCGAGGTGGAGCTGCCGCTCGACGTCCCGCCGGACGGGCGGTGGCACGCACTGGGCGTCGACCTCACCGACGTGATCGAGGGTGACGGGGAGCGGGCCGAGTGGGTCCTGTTCCAGGTGGACGTGCCCGAGGGCGAGGGCGAGATCGACCTCGACGACGTGCGCCTGATCGAGTGGCGGCGCCCCGATCCGGTGCTCGCCGAGCAGTGGATGGCCGCCGACGCCGTGCGGGGCGAGCCGGGGGCGGTGGTGGTGCTGACGACGTCCGGTTGCCCCGATCCCCGCGCAGACTGACGGGCGTGGAGCTCGCCAGCCGGACGTTCAAGCCGCGGCGCCGAGCGCTGTCGCCGGCGCGGCAGGCGCTGTTCGAGCGGCTCGCGCCGCAGTGGTGCCTCGACGAGACCGGCGACTCGCTCGAGGTCGCCGGTGCCGTCCTCGACATCGGCTTCGGCGACGGTGCCGCCACGGTGGAGCTCGCGCTCGCCGACCGGTCCCGCACCGTGATCGGGGTCGATGTGCACACGCCGGGCGTGGTGAACGTGCTCGCCGGGATCGAGCGTCACGGGCTCACGAACGTGCGGGTCGTCCACGGCGACGCGCTGGTGCTGCTGAGGCGCGTCCCGGTCGAGTCGCTGGCCGGTGTGCGCGTGCTGTTCCCCGACCCGTGGCCGAAGCAGCGCCAGCGGCACCGGCGCATCGTGCAGCCCGCGGTGGTCGACGAGATCGTGCGTCGGCTCGAGCCCGGTGGTTGGCTCGAGCTGGCCACCGACGACGTCGGGTACGCCGAGCAGATGGCGCAGGTGTGCGGCAGCCGCACGGGGCTGGTCGGCGGTCGCGTGCCGCGCCCCGAGCGGACCGTCACGCGGTTCGAGCGGCAGGCGCTCGACGCCGGGCGGACCGTCACCGACCTCCGCTACCGCCGCGCCTGATCGGGCTCACAGCTCGAGCACGTACTGGCCGTCGGCGGCACGGAACCCGACCCGCTCGAGGTAGGCGCGGTGGGTCGCGTCGCCCGGCTCGGTGACGAGTCGGCGGAACCCGGACGAGCGGAACACGGCGACGCCCGGGCCGTACAGCCAGGCACCGAGGCGGGAGTCGCGGTAGGGGCGCAGCACGTGGTCGAGCACGATGTGGAGCTCGTCGCCGCGCCGCTCGCCGAGCACGGCTCCCGCCGGCAGGCCGTCGCGGGTGAGGAGCAGGGCGAACGGGTCGCGCACCGGCATCCGGAAGTCGGGCTGGAACTGGGTGATCTCACCGCGGTGGAACTCGACGAAGTCGACCAGGAACGGGGCGTCCGCCGGGATCGGGGAGGCGCCGAGGTCGCGGCGCATCCCCAGCTCGGTGCGCAGGAACCACACGTTGATCACGGCGATCGCGGCGTTCGTGATCACGATCGGCATCGAGCCGATCAGGGCGCCGTAGACGACGAACGTCACCGACCCGACGAGGGAGATCGTGCGCAGGCGCACGACGGAGGTCATGGTGAGCGACAGCACCACGAGTGCCGATGCCACGTACCCGACGACCTCAGGGCTCATCGACCGTATCCTGCTGCATGGCCGATGCCGTGCTCCGCACCTTCCCGCTGGGCTTCCAGTGGCCCACGCTCGACCCGTTCCTGTTCTGCGTCCACCACGACGACCGGTACCCCGCCGCGAACGCCCGCTTCGGGCCCGCTGCGTCGCTCGCGGGCCGCGAGCTTGGCAGCGACTTCGCAGGCGTCGACGGGTGGCGCATGTACCACGGCCGCACCGTGCCGGGGTTCCCGCAGCACCCCCACCGCGGCTTCGAGACCGTCACGTACGTGCGGCGCGGGCTCGTCGACCACGCGGACTCCCTCGGCGCGGTCGCCCGCTACGGCGGCGGCGACGTGCAGTGGCTGACCGCCGGCGGCGGGATCGTCCACGCGGAGATGTTCCCGCTCCTCGACGCGGCGGCGCCGAACCCGCTCGAGCTGTTCCAGATCTGGCTCAACCTGCCGGCCGTCGACAAGATGGTCGACCCGTACTTCACGATGCTCTGGGATCCGCGCGTGCCGCGGCTGGTGCTCGACGACGCCGGCAGCGAGGTGACCGTGATCGCGGGGGAGCTCGCCGGGCACGTGCCGCCGCCACCGCCCCCGAGCTCGTGGGCGAGCCGGTCGGAGGCCGACCTGGCGATCTGGCACGTGCGCCTCGTGCCGGGTGGCGCCTGGGAGATGCCGCCGGCAGCCTCCGACCAGACGGTGCGCACCCTCTACGTCTTCGACGGTGATGCGGTCGAGATCGCCGGGGTGCCGGTCGCCGCAGGGACGGCGGCCGTGGTGCGCGCCGACCGGCGGCTGCCGCTGGTGTCGGCCGGCGGCGTCGACGTGCTCGTCCTCCAGGGCCGGCCGATCGGCGAGCCGGTGGTGCAGTACGGGCCCTTCGTCATGAACGACCGGGCCGGGATCGCCCAGGCGTTCGACGACTACCAGCGGACGGGGTTCGGGGGCTGGCCCTGGGACGCCGACGATCCGGTGCACGGCGGCGATCCGGCCCGCTTCGCCCGGCACCCGGGCGGTCTCGTCACGCGGCCGTGACGAGTACCGGCCGCGGCCGGGCGAGCTGCAGCGCGAGCTTGCCGAAGGCTCGGATGCGCGCCACCTCGGGTGCGGTGGGGTCGGCGAGCACCCCGATCAGCACGGGCGACGCGCCCTCGGCGGCCGCCCGGTGGACGACGGCCGTGATGCCGGCCGTCTCGTCGCGCAGCGACCGGGTCGCCTCGATGCGCCAGCTCATCTGCTCGATCTCGCGGTCGGTGATCTCCATGCCTTCGAGGGTACGGACCTCGGTGGTCCACGAAAAGCGATGATCGGCGCTGATGGTGATTAGCATCGCTGATGTATGCGGTTCGCCGACCTCGACCTGCGCCACCTGCTCGCCCTCGACGCCGTCGCCACCGAGGGCACCTTCGCCCGCGCCGCCGAGCGCCTGGGGTACACCCAGTCGGCCGTCAGCCAGCAGATCGGGGCGCTCGAGCGCATCCTCGGCGAGCGGGTGTTCGACCGTCCGGGAGGGCCCCGCCCGGTCGTGCTCACCCCGTACGGCGCAGAGCTGCTCCGTCATGCCCGCGACGTGCTCGCCCGGGCACGCCAGGCCGACGACGCCCTGGAGCGCTTCCGCCGGGGCGAGCGCGGTCGCGTCGTGGTGGGCACCTACCAGAGCGTGTCGACCTCGATGCTCCCTGCGATCGTCGGGCGCCTGCGCGCCGAGCGGCCGGAGGTCGAGATCGTCGTGCACGAGTCGGACGACGACGACGAGCTCGAGTCGCTGCTCACCGACGGGACGGTCGACCTGACGTTCTGGGTGGGACACGTGTTCGAGCAGCACGAGGGCGTCGAGCTCGTGACCGATCCGTTCGTGCTGCTGGCTCCCCACGGGGCGTTCGCCCCCGGGCCCGTGTCGCCGGCGGTGCTCGACGGTCGTCCCCTCATCGGGCAGCAGCACTCGTCGTCGTGCCAGCGGATGAACGAGGCGGCGCTCCACGCGTTCGGCCTCGACCTCACCTACGTGTTCCGCACGAACGACAACGGCACGGTCGCCGCGATGGTGCAGGCGGGCATGGGGCTCGCCGTGCTCCCGCGGCTGTGCATCGACCGGCACGAGTCGCGCGTCGCCGTGCACCGCCTCGACCCGCCGATCCCCGATCGGCTGATCTCGCTCGTGTGGCGGCGCGACCGCACCACCTCACCGGTCGCGCAGCGCTTCGTCGAGATCGCCGTCGCCGTGGCGGCCGAGGTCCAGGCCGAGCTGACGAGCGGTGCGGAGACGGCAGCGTGAGCGCTCACGACCTGTCCGCTTGCCTCGACGCCGTCGAGCAGCGCCTCGTGGCGGCCACCGGCGACCGGTCGCTCTGCGACCTGAGCCGGGTCGGCGCGCCCGGCTCGGTCAAAGAGCTCGAGGGGCGATCCGCGGCGCTGCGCGACGCGCTCCGGCTGGTGCGACGAGGTCAGGCTCCCGACGAGCACGCCGCGGCCGAGCAGGTGGTGGCCGAGTGGCGGCGCCACCTCCCGCTCGACGAGCGCCGCGGACCGGTGTGGCTGGCGTACCGTCGCGGCGGCGTCGACGAGCTCGACTCGTTCCTGTCGGCGCGCTGACCGCGGAGGAGATCCCCATGACACTCGTCGACGAACGCTGGGACGAGATCGTGCCGGTGCTGCACGACTTCATCGCGATCCCCAACCTGTCGCCGCACTTCGACCCGTCGTGGCGCGAGCACGGCCACATGCAGCGTGCGGTCGACCTGGTGGCCGACTGGTGCCGCGCCCGCGAGCTCCCGGGCCTCACGGTGGAGGTCCACGAGCTGCCGGGGCGCACGCCGGTCGTGCTCGTGGAGGTGCCGGCCACCGGCGGGGGGCCGGCCGACGACACGGTGCTGCTCTACGGGCACCTCGACAAGCAGCCCGAGATGGAGGGGTGGCGCACCGGTCTCGGGCCGTGGACGCCGGTGCTCGAGGGCGACCGCCTGTACGGGCGGGGCGGTGCCGACGACGGCTATGCGGCCTTCGCCGCGCTCACGGCGGTCGAGGCGGTGCACGCCGCCGGGG
>JALOLG010000141.1 GCA_025456105.1 Ilumatobacteraceae bacterium
AGCTGGCGAGCGCGAGCTCGATCGCCGCGGACGAGAAGGCACGGCCGACCAGGCGCTCGTCGGGCGCGGCGACCGACACGTGGAGCCGGCCGCTCGACTGCTCCTGCGTGGGGCCGTCGGCCGGCGCCGCCACGAACCGCACATCGAGGCGGACCTCACGGTCGTCGAGGTGGTCGCGGCCACCGAGCGCGTCGACGAGCGCCTGCTCCACCCACGCCGCTTTCTCGGCCTGGTCGAGCCCCGTGAGCACGAACGTCATGCGGTTGCGGTGCCCGCCGACGAGGTTGATCGACACCTTCGTGGTGCGCGGCGCGGGTTCGCCGCGGGTGCCCGAGATCAGGACGCGGTCGGGGCCGACCTCGGCGAGGCGGAGCGTGTCGAAGCGGGCCACGACGTCGGGGTTCGGGTATGTGGGGGAGGCGATCTCGTACAGGAGCTGCGACGTGACCGTGCCGACCGACACCAGCCCGCCGGTCCCGGGGTGCTTGGTGATCACGGACGACCCGTCGCGGTCGACCTCGGCGAGTGGGAAGCCGAGCGGGCGGCTGCGGTCGGGGATCTCCTGGAAGAACGCGTAGTTGCCGCCCGTGGCCTGGGCACCGCACTCGATCACGTGGCCGGCGGCGACGGCGCCGGCCAGCGCGTCCCAGTCGTCGCGGGCCCAGCCCCACCACCACGCCGCGGGCCCGACCACCAGCGCCGCGTCGGTGATCCTGCCGGTGACGACGACGTCGGCGCCCTCCGCGAGCGCCGTCGCCACACCCCACCCGCCCAGGTACGCGTTGGCCGACACGGCGGTGCCCGTGAACGGGGCGCCGGTGTCGAGGTGGTCGAGGTGGGGGCGCAGGCCGTCGAGGCGGGTCAGCAGGTCGTCGCCCTCGACGTGGGCCACCCGCACCGGCACACCCAGCCGGTCGGCGATCGCCCGGATGCGCTCGGCGCACCCGGCCGGGTTGAGCCCGCCCGCGTTCGAGACCACCTTGATGCCGCGCTCGGCGCACGTGCCGAGCACCTGCTCCATCTGGGTCAGGAAGGTGGTGGCGAAGCCGGCGTCGGCGTCACGCGCCTTCGACTTGGCGAGGATGAGCATCGTGAGCTCGGCGAGCCAGTCGCCGGTGAGGACGTCGATCGGACCGCCCTCGACCATCTCCCGGGCGGCCGAGAGCCGGTCGCCGTAGAACCCCGAGCAGTTGGCGATCCGGACGGGCCGGGTGCCGCGCTCGCTGCTCACCCCGCGCCGTCCTCGATCACGAGCAGCGCCTGTCCACCGTCGACCTGATCGCCCACCTCGACGTGCACCGCCACGACGGTGCCGGCGGCCGGGGCGTGAAGCTGGTGCTCCATCTTCATCGCCTCGAGCGCGAGGAGCACCTGGCCGGCGGTGACCTGGTGGCCGACCGCGACGGCGAGCCGGGTGATCGATCCGGGCATCGGTGCCACGAGCGACCCGGCGGCGTGCGCCACCCCGGACGGGTCGACGAACCGGGGCACGACCTGGAACGTGACGGCGCCGTCGGCAGCGTCGACGTGGACGACGCCGTCGCCCAGGACGACGTGGTGGACGATGGTGAGGCCGTCGACGTCGCAGGTGACGCGCCCGCCCGTGGTCGAGGTGACGCGTCCCCCGACCGGGCTGCCGTCGACCGTCAGCCAACCCGCCCGGCCGCTGTCGTACTCGACGCGCAGCGTGCGGTCGCCGAGACGCAGGTCGACGGCGTGGGGGACCGCCGGGTTGTTGCGCCAGCCGGCCGGCAGCATCGCCCAGGGGCCGTGCGCGGCGTTGGCGGTGGCGAGCGCGATCGCCGCTGCGGCCGCGGCGCGCTCGACGTCGCCGTGGCGCGGCGCCGTCAGATCGACGCGGTCGAGCAGCTCGGTGTCGATGTCGCCCGCGACGACGTCGGGGTGCTCGAGGATCCGGACCAGCTGGTCGCGGTTGGTGGTGGGGCCGTGGAGGCGAGCGTCGCGGAGGGCGGTGCGCAGCGCCCGCAGCGCCGTCTCGCGGGTGGGTGCGTGGGCGATGACCTTGGCCACCATCGAGTCGTAGTAGGGCGAGATCACCGACCCTGCCTCGACCCCGGTGTCGACGCGCACGTGGTCGGGGATCTCGAACGTGGTGAACGTGCCCGTGGCCGGTTGGTAGCCGGCGGCCGGGTCCTCGGCCGTGAGCCGGGCCTCGACCGCCCAGCCGTCGATGCGGTGGTGGGTCACCTCGGGACCGAGCGGGCGGCCCTCGGCCACGGCGATCTGCCACTCGACGAGGTCGAGGCCGGTGACGGCCTCGGTGACCGGGTGCTCGACCTGCAGGCGGGTGTTCATCTCCAGGAAGGCGAACGTGCCGTCGGCCGCGAGCAGGAACTCGACCGTGCCGGCTCCCTCGTAGCCCACCTCGCGTGCGGCGGCGACGGCGGCGGACTGCATGGCGGTGCGCAGGTCGGGCCCGACGGCAGGCGACGGCGACTCCTCGACGATCTTCTGGTGGCGACGCTGGATCGAGCACTCGCGCTCGGGCAGCGCGGCGACGCCACCGTGGCGGTCGGCGAGGACCTGGATCTCGACGTGCCTGCCGCGCTCGACGTAGCGCTCGCAGAACACGGTGCCGTCACCGAACGCCGAGGTCGCTTCGCGGCCGGCTGCGGCGAGGGCCTCGTCGAGCTCGGCAGCCGTTCGCACGATGCGCATGCCGCGGCCGCCGCCGCCGGCCGATGCCTTCACGAGCAGCGGGAACCCGATCTCCTCGATCGTCTCGACCGAGGAGTCGGGGAGCACGGGCACGCCGGCCGCGCGCATGCGGAGCTTGGCCTCGACCTTCGACCCCATCGCGGTGATGGCCGCCGGCGGTGGGCCGATCCAGGTGAGCCCGGCGTCGATGACCGCCTGGGCGAACCCGGCGTTCTCGGCGAGGAACCCGTAGCCCGGGTGCACGGCGTCGGCACCGGCTCGCCGTGCCGCGTCGACGAGGAGCTCGGCGCGCAGGTAGGTGTCGGCCGCGCTGCTCCCCGGGAGCGCCACGGCGGCGTCGCACGCCCGCACGTGCATCGCGCCGGCGTCGGCGTCGGAGTGGACGGCCACCGTGCGGATGCCGAGCCGGCGGCACGTGCGCGCGATGCGGCACGCGATCTCGCCGCGGTTGGCGATGAGGAGCGTGGAGACGAGCGCCATGTCAGGTGCGGACGCGCACCGGGATGCTGCGCGGCCCGCGCACCTGGCCGGTCGACCAGGTGACGGCGGCCGGGTCGACGAGCTCGAAGTCGGGGTAGCGCCGCATCCACTCCTCGATCGCGACGGTGAGCTCCATGCGGGCCAGGTTGGAGCCGAGGCAGCGGTGGATGCCGAGCCCGAACGCCGAGTGGCGGTTGACCTCGCGGTCGAGCACCACCTCGTCGGCCCGCTCGAAGAACGCCGGGTCGCGGTTGGCCGAGGGGAACGGCAGGAGCACCCAGTCGCCCTCGTGCAGCTGGCGTCCCGCGATCTCGACGTCCTTGGCGACCATGCGGGCCATGGTCACGGGGGCGTAGGCGCGCAGGAGCTCCTCGATCGCGAACGGCACGATCTCGGGCTGCTCGACCAGCTGGCGGCGGTGCTCGGCGTGCTGCGCCAGGTGCCAGATCGAGGCGCCGATGGCCGACCACGTGGTGTCGATGCCGGCCACGAGGATGAGCAGCATCGTGCCGCGCACGTGCTCGTGGATCAGCGGCTGCCCGTCGAGCTCGGCGTTGAGCAGGAACGACGTGAGGTCGTCGCGCGGGTGCTGGCGGTGGTCCTCGATCTGGCGGTCGAAGTAGGCCTCGAACCCGAGCTCCTGGTCGCGACGGTGCTCGTCGTCGGCGGCGAGGTTCACACCCTCTTCGATCACCTGGTGGATGATCTGGCGGAAGTAGTCCGCGTCCTCCGACGGGAACCCGAGCATGTTGGCGATCACCATGAGCGGGATGTGCTGCGCGTAGTCGACCGCGGCATCCACGACGTCGCGCCCCTCGAGGCGGTCGAGCAGCTCGGAGCACAGCGCCCGGGTCGACGGCTCGAGCGCCTCGATCTTCTTGGGGGCGAAGGCCGGGAGCAGGATGCGTCGTGCGAGGTTGTGGAACGGCGGGTCGGACGTGATGGGCGGCGCACCGCCGATGGGTGCCGGCAGGTCGTCGGGTCCGGGGCGGGCCTCGCTCACCACGACAGCGCGCGACGTGAAGTGCTCGGTGTCGTAGGCGATCTGCGACACGAGCTCGTGCGTGGTGGGCAGCCAGGTGCCGCCGAAGCGCTCGCTGTGGGCCATCGGGCACGAGCCGCGGAGCTCGGACCAGATCGGGTAGGGGTCGCGCTGCCAGGCCGGGTCGGTGTGGTCGAAGTCGGTGGCCCAGTCGGTGACGGGTGGGTGCTCGATCGTCATGTCGACGTCCTCCTCATCGTGGTGGGTGGCTCATGGTGGTGGTCGGTCTCACATCCGGAACACGCCGAAGCCGTCGCCGTGGCGGCCCCGGATCACATTGTTGTCGACGACCGAGAGCCCGATGCCCAGGACGGTCCGCGTGTCGCGGGGGTCGATGATCCCGTCGTCGTAGAGCTTGCCGGTCATGAACAGCGCCAGGGACTCGCGCTCGATCTGGTCCTCGACCGCGGCGCGCATGAGCGCATCGGCCTCCTCGTCGAAGGGCTTGCCCATCGACTCCGCCGACTGGCGGGCCACGATCGACATCACCCCGGCGAGCTGCTGGGGCCCCATCACGGCCGTCTTCGCGTTGGGCCACGTGAAGAGCAGGCGCGGTCCGAACGGCCGCCCGCACATGCCGTAGTTGCCGGCTCCGTACGAGGCGCCCATGTTGACGGTGAGGTGGGGCACCGACGAGTTGGTGACGGCGTTGATCATCTTCGAGCCGTCCTTGACGATGCCGCGCTGCTCGTACTCCCGGCCCACCATGTACCCCGTCGTGTTCTGCAGGAACACGAGCGGCGTGTCGACCTGGTTGGCGAGCTGGATGAACTGGGCCGCCTTGTGCGACTCCTCGCTGAAGAGCACGCCGCGGTGGTTGGCGAGGATGCCGACCGGGTAGCCGTGGATCTCGGCGAAGCCCGTCACGAGCGATGCGCCGTAGCGCGGCTTGAACTCGTCGAAGTCGCTGTCGTCGACCACGCGGGCGATGACGTCGCGCGGGTCGAAGGGCACCCGGAGGTCGGCCGACACGATGCCGAGGATCTGCTCGGGGTCGTACCGCGGCGGCCGGCCCGGGCCCCGTGGCCCGGGGCCGAGCTTGCGGTGGTTGAGGCGGCGCACCACCTGACGACCGATCCGGATCGCGTCCGGCTCGTCGAGGGCGAAGTGGTCGGCGAGGCCGCTGATGCGGGCGTGCATGTCGGCCCCGCCGAGCGACTCGTCGTCGCTCTCCTCGCCGGTGGCCATCTTCACGAGCGGCGGGCCGCCCGGCAGTGGAGTTGCCGAACACCAGGGCGACGGTGGGCACGCCCGCTGCCGACAGCGCGGTGATGTCGTGGAACGACTGCCCGCCCGGGATGAAGATGTCGCTCTGGTGCGGCAGGTCGGCCCCGCCGGACTCCACGAGGTTCACGAGCGGGAGGCGGTTCTCGCGGGCGATCTCCATGGCCCGCAGGTTCTTGCGGACCCCGACCACGCCGCTCGTGCCGCCGCGCACGGTCGGGTCGTTGCCGATGATCACGCACTCGGTGCCCTCGATCACCCCGATGCCCGTGACGAGGCCGGATCCGACCGGGAAGTCGGTGCCCCAGGCGGCGAGCGGCGACAGCTCGAGGAACGGCGTGTCGGGGTCGAGCAGGAGCTGGATGCGCTCGCGCACGAGCAGCTTGCCGCGCTGGCGGTGGCGCTCGACGTACTTCTCGCCGCCGCCGGCGTTGGCACGTGCGAGCTCGGCGTCGTGGGCAGCGAGCTTCTCGAGCAGCGCCGCCCGGTTCGCCTGGAACGCCTCGCTGCGCTCGTCGACGTGGTCGGGGAGCACGCTCACGACGTCACCGCCCACGCCGGCGTGCGCTTCTCGGCGAAGGCCGCCATCCCCTCACGGGCGTCGTCGCTCGCGAACAGCGCCTCGCTGAGGGCCTGCATCTCGGTGAACGCGTCGTCGCGGGGGAGCGTCGGCACCCGGTGGAGCAGGCGCTTGGTGGCCGCGACGGCGGCGGGTGACCCGGCGAGCAGGCCGTCGAGGATCGCTCCGACCGCCGATGCGACGTCGTCGGCGACGACGTCGACCAGGTGCATCGAGCGCGCCGCCTCGGCATCGAACGGTGCGCCGGTGAGCATCGCCGTGGCGATGGCGGGCGGTGCCACCCGCCGCAGGATCGGCACGGCGATGATCGCGGCGGCCACCCCGATCCGCACCTCGGTGAGCGCGAACGTCACGTCGCGGCGCACCACCACGACGTCGCACGCCGCCATCAGGCCGATGCCGCCGGCGCGCACGGCGCCGTCGACCGCGGCGATCGTGGGCCGCTCGGTGTCCATCAGCCGGCGGAGCACGTCGACGAACGGCCCGGAGTCGGGTGGACCGGCAGCTCGCTCCTTGAGATCCGCCCCGGCGCAGAACGCGGGTCCGACGTGGGTGAGCACCACGGCACGCGCTCCAGCGGCCTCGGCGCGGTCGAGGCCCTCGTGGAGCTCGGCGACGAGCTGGCGCGAGAGCGCGTTGCGGTTGTGCTGCGAGTCGAGGGTCAGCGTGGCGACGCCGCGCTCGTACCCGTACCCCACGATGTCCCCCATCGCGAGCGACCGTAGCCGGTCAGGCGGTGATGGTCCGTAGGAACGCGATCGCCTCGGCTCGGTCCCGCGTCCGCCGCATGGGCGGCAGCGCCCGGACGATGTCCCAGCGGTAGCCGGCGGTGCCGAGCCGCTTGTCGAGCACCGCCACCACCCCGCGGTCGTCGGCGGTGCGGATGAGCCGGCCCGCCGCCTGCGCCAGCAGCATGGCGGCCCGCGGCACGTCGATCTCGGCGAAGGCGCGCGGGCCGAGCAGCTCGCGTCGCGCCGAGAGCAGCGGATCGTCGGGGCGGGGGAACGGGATGCGGTCGATCACCACCAGCGAGAGCGTGCGGCCCGGCACGTCGACGCCCTGGAAGAGCCCGGCCGTGGCGAACAGGCACGTCGACTCGTCGTCGGCGAAGGCGCGCACCAGGGCCGGCTTGGGCAGGTCGCGCTGGGTGAGGATCGGGAGGCTCACCCGCGCCCGCACCGCCGCGGCTGCCTCGTCCATCGCCTTCCAGCTCGTGAACAGCGCGAGGGTCCGCCCACCGGCGGCTTCGATCAGGGTGGCCAGCTCCTCGTTCGCGGCGCTCCGGTAGTCGGCCGACCGGACGTCGGGCAGGTGCATCGCGCAGTAGAGGAGCCCGTGCTCCGGGTAGTCGAACGGGCTCCCGACGTCGATCACCGTCGTGCGATCCTCGGGGAGCCGGAGCCGGCGGGGGAGCGACGCCGGGATCGTGGCGCTGGTGAGGACGGTGGCGTGCCGCTCCCAGACGTGGGCGAGCAGGGTGGGGCCGACGTCGAGGGGCGCCAGCTCGAGTCGGGGAGCGTCGGCGCTGCCGGAGACGAACGTGACGTAGCCGGTCCGGTCGCCGAGCGCGAGATCGACCTGCTCGATGGTGCGCCCGACCATGGTCTGGGCCCGCAGCCGCCGCTGCTTGGCGTCGTCGTCGCTCGTCTCGATCGCCGCCAGCGCCTCGCCGGTCCGGCCGAGCCGCTCCCGCGCGGTCGCGAGCGCGGCGAGCACCGGCCCCGGCAGGGGCTCGGGCAGGCGTGCACCGAGCGATGGTTCGAGCGCGCCGCGCAGGAGGCCGGCGAGATCCGCGAGCGACGCGAGCAGGGTCGGGTCCTCGAGGATCCGACGGACGACGCCGGCGAGCTGCACGAACCGGCCGGGTGCGATCTGCACGCCCACGGTGTCGCTCATGACGTCCTCGAGGACGTGGGCCTCGTCGAACACGACGACGTCGTGCTCGGGCAGGATCGCACCGCCGCTGCCGACGTGGAGGCCGTACAGGTGGGTGTTGACCACCACCACGTCGGCCGCTGCTGCGCGGCGTCGAGCGCCCTCGGCGAAGCACGGCTGACCCATCGGGCAGCGCTCGGCACCGGGGCACTCGTCGGAGCCGACGCTGACCGAGCGCCACGCGGCGTCGGTGGGCGTCCACTCGAGCTCGGCGGCGTCACCGGTCGTGGTGGTGCCCGCCCATGCGGCCAGCCGCGACAGCTCGGCCTGCGTGGTGGCCGCCATGTCCTCGAGCTCGAGCCGGCCCTCGCCGTCACGGCTCAGCTCGCGGAGCCGCTGCAGGCACACGTAGTTGCTGCGCCCCTTGAGCACGGCCCACTGCACGTCGACGTCGAGGTGCTCGGCGAGCAGCGGCAGGTCCTTGCCGGCGAGCTGGTCCTGGAGCGCCTTGGTGGCGGTGGCCACGACGACCCGCTTGCCCGACAGGATCGCCGGCACGAGGTAGGCGAGCGACTTGCCGGTGCCGGTGCCCGCCTGGACCACGAGGTGACGGTCGGCAGCGAGTGCGTCGGCGACGCGGCTCGCCATCTCGCGCTGACCCGGGCGGTCTTCGGCCGCGGGGAGGGCGGCAGTGACGCGCCCGAGCGCGTCGTCGACGTCCGCCATCCAGTCGACGGTACCACCGGACCCCGCTCGCGCCGGAGGTGCCGGTGCGTCGTGCGATAGCAATGGCGCGATGGCGGGTGCACCGGTGGCCGATCGTGGATCGGTGAGGCACGCCGAGGTCGCCGAGGTGGTCACCCACCTCAGTTCGCCGGGTCTGCGCGCTGCCGTCGTCGAGGGCGAGGCCGGGATCGGGAAGTCCACCCTGCTGGGGGAGATCGCCGCGGCGCTGGCCGACGTCGACGGCGCGCGGGTGCTGTGGATGCGAGCGGCCGAGCCGGATCGTGAGATCGCGTTCGGAGGTCTCGGCGACCTCCTCGACGACGAGCTGCTCGACCGCTGGGCCGGCCAGCTCGCCGGCCCTCGCCGGCGTGCGCTCGACGCCGCGTTGCTGCGGGTCGACAGCCGCGAGCCGGTGGATGCGCGAGCGGTCGGTCTCGCGGTCGCCGACACGCTCGGACCGCTCGCTCGGTCGCGACCGACGGTGGTCGTGATCGACGACGTCCAGTGGTGCGACGAGCAGACGCTGGCGGCCCTGCGGATCGCTGTCCGTCGCCTGTCGGCGGTCCAGCTGCGGCTGCTCCTCGCACGGCGGACGGGCGAGGCGGCCACGGAGGAGCCCCTGCTCGCGGCCGTGCCGGTCGACCGTCGGCTCCGCA
>JALOLG010000142.1 GCA_025456105.1 Ilumatobacteraceae bacterium
CCGGAACGACGAGCCCGCTGCGGGCGCGATGCGTGTCAGCACCGGCGGCTCGAGGTCCGGCGCGACGCTCAGTGTCGCCGGGTCGAGAACGGTCCGCTGGCCGAGGCTGTCCTCGACCTCGCAGCTCACCGTGACCAGAGCCCCGGCGGCGGCATCGACCGGGATCCGCAGCTCGCGAGTCTCGGACTGCGCCTGACCGCTGAGGCTGATGGTCCACGCCTGCTCGATGGCGCCGGCCACGGCCAGCTCGGCGATGCGAAGGCCGTGGTCGTCGGCGAGGTCGACTGTCACCGTGAGGAAGTGGTTCGGAAGGACCTCGGCCGCCGGAGAGGCGAGGAGAACGCCGGTCGGCGGCTGGTCGTCGACAAGCCTCAGGACGTGCGAGGCGGGCGTCGCGAGGTTGCCCGACACATCCTCCGCCTGAGCGCTGATCACGATCTCCGAGACCCCGGTCGGCGCGACCACGGCCCGTCGGTGCTCGCCGCCCGGGTCGAGGGCGGCGGCCCCGTGAACCCCGCCCGAGCCGAGGACCACCGTCCTCAGCGCGTCGTTCGATGCAACCGCCGCGCGCAGGGTC
This sequence comes from Ilumatobacteraceae bacterium, assembly GCA_025456105.1. Classification (GTDB taxonomy): domain Bacteria; phylum Actinomycetota; class Acidimicrobiia; order Acidimicrobiales; family Ilumatobacteraceae. The sequence continues at coordinate 578 of JALOLG010000142.1, forward strand.
AGGGGCCGTCCCTCGAGCGCTGTCCAGGCGTCGCCGTCGACCACGGCCTCGAGCGGCGGCAGCAGCGTCACCACCGGCGGCTCGAGGTCGCGGACGCGGAAGGTCGAGCTGAAGGGAACGGCGAGCGGGTTGCCGGCGAGGTCGGCGGCGCCCTCGATCTGCACGGTGTAGAAGCCGTCGAGCTCGAGCGCGGCGAGCGGCCGGATCCGGATGTCGAAGCCGTCGCGCTGCAGGTCGAGCACGGCCTCCACGGCCCCGCCCGCAGCATCGAGCAGGCGCACGGTCTCTGGGGTCAGCGAACCGGAATCCATCGGCTCGGAGCAGGTGACGACCGGCACCACGTCGGGCCCCACCGGGCTCAGCCCTTCGGGATCGTGCGCGGGCTTGGCGCCGAGCACCTGTGGCGGCACGACGTCGCGGGTGCGGAACGCGGCGTGGAAATCGAAGGCCGGCCGCCGCCCGGCGAGGTCCTCGACCTGCTTCGAGATTTCGATCAGGTAGAGGCGCTCGCTGCCGAGTGGGGCGTGCGCCAGCCTCACCCGGGTGAACGGCACGAGCGGACCTTCGCCATCCGGATCCGGCACCGTCTCGACGCTCGGCACGGTCGCCACCGGGTTGCCGCTGCCCTGCTCGCGCAGCACGATGCGGCCGCCTACCAGCGATGCCGAACGCATCAGCTCCGAGAAATCGACGAGGACGTCGCCCGAGGGATCCGCGTCCTGAGCGCCGTTGACCGGCGCGGTCGCCGGCACCCATGGGTTCAGCTCGTCGAGAAGGATCTCGCCTAGGTGCAGGGGCTCGGTCCCGACCACGATGCCGCGCAGACTGTGCCGACCGAGACCGTCCGCGGCATAGGCTTCGAGCTCGTAGGTGTGGCCGGCGGAGAGCACCGGAAACTCGAAGGCGCCGTCCCCGCCCGAAAGGGCCTGGAAGCTGCGCCCGTCGAAGCTCATGGTGACGAGCGCCGCGACCGCGGGCTGCCCCGATGGGTCGAGGACGACGCCGTCCGCCGACGCGGAGAGCTCGATCGGGATCTCGAGCTCGATCGTGTCGCCGTGCTGCGCCTGCGCGATCTCGATCTCGCGCGAGCCGCCGAGGCCCGCCTTCACGGCCGTGACGGTGTAGCGTCCGACCCCGAGCCCGGCGATCGGAGTGATCGCGCCGCCGGCACCGGTCGTGGTCGAGACGTCCCGCGGCCCGTAGAAGCTGCTCCCGGTGATCCGCACCGTCGCGTCCTCGACCGGCTCGCCGGCCTGGGTCACCGTCACCCCGACGGTGGCCCTCCCCACCAGCTCGAGCTCCACCACCTGATCGGCTGGCGGGTCCGGCATGCGGCGTTCGCCCGCCGCGCCGAGCGCTGAGATGAAGCCGTGGCCCAGTATCTGATCGACGCCGAAACCGGCGCAGCTGCCGAGGCAGGCGCCGACCCGGTAGCGGTCGGCCGCCACGTCTGCGAAGCTCGCCGTCGCGTTGACGGCGACGTGGTCCACCCTCGGCGCCGCGCCGCTCGGCTCGCGGAAGTACGTGGAGCTCTCCTGCCGGAAGACGATCACCGGCTCGTCGGCGCCGAGATTGCCTCCCGCCGGCCCGACCACCCTCACCGTCACATCGGCCGTTGCCGGCAGCTCGAGGTCAGCCGAGGTGCTCGGCGACGCCACCGGATCGACCGCCACTGAGCGCTCGACGAACAGCGGCGACGACGGGTCGAAGGCGGTGATCATCGCCGTGCCGGCCGGCACCCCTTCGAAGCTGAAGCTGCCGTCGAAACCGGTGTACGAAACCCACTCGCGCTGGAAGCTCTGGACCTCGCCTCTCTGGTTGAGCACGACCGAGGTCTGGAGGCGGACGTGGGCGCTCGCCACCGGCAGCTCGTCCTGGTCCCGCAGCACGCCGGTGAGGCGGCCCATGGGAGCGAGCGAGACGTCCAGCACCGCATCGCGGGCGCAGCCGCCGCCGTACTGCGGGTCCGAGGCGTCGCAGAGGCGGGCCCACCGCGAGAGGCCACCCCGGTTGGTCGCCGCGTCGAAGGCCCGCACCTGGTACTCGAAGCCGACCGGGATGTCGGCGAAGACGTAGGCGCCGTCCTCCCGCGTGGTTTCGGTGGCGAGGTGCACCGGGGGCGAGCCGGCGCGGAACAGCTGCACCGTCACCGAGGGCGCGGGCGCGCCGCTTTCGGGCAGGGCGACGGTTCCGGAGATCGATCCGGTCGGGTGCAGGCAGATGGTCTCCGCGAGGATCGTTGTCGCCCCGGCCGGGCCGACACTGACGGCCTCCCATGCTGAACCGTTCACCGCCGAGGTGGCGCTCAGGTTCCAGCCGCCGACCATCATCCCGGCGAAGGCAAAGGACGCGCGGTCGTCCGCATCGAGGCTGCGGTCGAGAAATCGATCGGCGAGGTCGTCGATCTCGAGGTCGGAGATGAAAGGCCGCGGGACGTTGGCAGGCCGGAGCGCGATGCGCACCTGCTGGCCGGCCTTGGCATGACTCTTCGCGTAGCAGAGGGACACCTCACCCTCGACCGCCGCCCGTCCGCGCGGGACGAGCTCCAGGTCGTCGATCACCTGGCCGGGGGCGACGAGGGCGTCGAGCCAACCGACGCCGTGGTTGGAGTGGTAGACGCGGAGGCTGAAGCGGCCCGGGGTCACGAGCTCGAAGCGGAAGGCGCCGTCGCCCGCGGTCGTGACCTGGGACTGCGCGACGAGGCCGCCGGTCGGGGTCGAGGTCCACAGCTCGACAACCGCGCCTTCGACCGCCTGCATGCCGTCCTCAGAGCGAGCTACCACCCGCCCGGCGATGACACCAGGTGCCTCGAAGCTGATCACCAGCTCGCGGTCGGGAACCCCGTCGATCCACATCGCGGCGGTCACCGAGCCGTAAAATCCGCTGGTCGCGGTCGCCACCAGCGAGCCGACGTTGCTCGGCAGGCCCTCCACGAGGCACCGGCCGTCACTCTCCAGCTCGCACGGCGTCCATCCCTCCTCGGGGATCTGCCCGATCTGGCCGCCGGAGGTCACTCCGGGCACCCGGTAGGCGATCGGCGTCAGCACCCCGCTCGCGCCGCCACCCGTCTGCTCCGCCTGGACGCGGATGCTGGCGTTCACCAGCCCGCCGAGAACGATGTCCGTCGCCGCCGCGTGGCCTGGGTACAGCACCTCGATCTGGCCCCGGGCGAGCCTCACGCCGAGACGCACCAGGACCTCGTGCCGGCCGGGCGGCACACCCGAGATGCGCGCACTGCCGTCGGCACCCGTGCGAGCGCTGAGGGCGGTGCCGAAGCGCCCGATCGCCGCGTCGGCGCCCGCAATAGGCGCGCCGTTGCCGTCGGCGAGATTGACCGTCACCGAGCCGAGGCCCTGGTCCTCGCGCAGCACGAAGTCAAGCACCAGCACCTGGCCGTCGGCGGTGAGGTCGACCGCGCGGGTCGTCGAGGCCGCGCTCACCGGGTCCCAGACCTCGAGCTCCACGCGGCCGAGCGCCAGGTCTGGCAGCTCGTAGCGGCCCTCGCCGTCGCTCAGCGTGAACACGCCGTGGCTCCGCGCGACGACGTAGGCACCCGCCAGCGCGGACTCACCGCCGCCCGTGACCAGCCGGACCGAGCCGCGAATGCTCCCCGCTGCGCCGACGCCGAGGACGATCTCGACTGTCGTCACGGCGTCGCCCGAGAGCTCGGCGACGGCCTCCCCGACGACGCGACCGAGCGCGGGGCTCCAGGCCTTGAAGCGCGCGACGCCGGGCGGAACGCCCTCCACCGCGAAGCGGCCCTCGGCGTCGGTCGTCGCGACATGGGTCGGGCCCGCGTACCCGGCCGGCGTGACGAACACCTCCAGCCCAGGTGCCGGCTGCGCCGTCGCGCCGTCGGTCACCGAGCCGGCGACCGCCGCCAGTGGCCGGTCGAGGGTGAGCAGCAGAAGGTCTACCTCGGCCTCGGCGCCCGGCGTCGGGATGTGCACGGTCGCCGAGGTGAAGCTCGCCCCGTCCGTCGCCACGATCTGCACCGCGCCCACCGGCAGATCCTCGAGGCGGAAGCGGCCGGCGGCATCCGGCTCCGCCTGCGCGCCCTCCGACGGCGCCGCGATGGAGCGCGCCACGACCAGCGGGTCCCGGAGAGGTGTGCCGTCATCCCGGCGCAGCGTGCCGACCACGTCGCCGCGGCCGGTCATGGCGATGGTCAGTGCGCGAACCCGTCCGTCTCCGGGAAGCCTCGCGGTGAGCAGCGACTCGTGCCCGGTCCGGGGGTCGACGGCCCGCAGGGTGAAGCCCGCGTTCTGAAGCGGCACCGACTGATCGCGATAGCGCACGGCGTCGAGCACGAATGCCCCGGCTGCGTCGCTGCTGACACGGTCGGCGAGGCTCGGGTACCAGTTGCAGCCCTCGATGGCGTGGCACAGCTCGACCATCTCGTAGAGCTCGACCACCGCACCCGCAAGTGGTCCGCCTTCGGGGCCGATCACCAGCCCGCGGACCGCTCCGCTCTCCAGACCGGCGCCGACCGCGATCGGGTGGCCTGCGAGCGCCAGCTCGGCGCCGCCGATCAGCGGCAGCGGCGCACCGAAGCTCGACAGGCTCAGCTCGGCGTGCGGGTTGAGCGGCGCCTCGAAGCTCGCAACCACGATCCGTGGGTCCGCCTGCAGCTGCAGCGAGCGGCCCTCCCGCGGCCTCGACAGCTCCAGCAGGCCGCCGCTGTCGTCGGCGAGCTCGAGCACCGTCGTGAGCTCCCAGTCCTCGACCGCTGCAGCCGCCAGAGCCTCGGCATCGATCGGCCGGCTGGTGAGGAGCACGAGGTTGCGGTAG
>JALOLG010000143.1 GCA_025456105.1 Ilumatobacteraceae bacterium
CAACCTGGGTGCGCGGGTGCTGGTCGGGTTGCGGTCGCTCCACGGGATCGAGCTCGGCACCGCCTCGCCGGGGCGGCCGGTCAGCGGGCGCTGGGACACGATCGTCGACGTCGGGGTCGGCGACCACGACACGCGCGCCCGCCGTCGGGAGTCGGTGGTGGAAGGCGCGGCCGAGCTGATCGACGACGCCCTCGCCGCCCAGGCCGAGCACGTCGTCGTGGTGTCCTCGGCGATGGTGTACGGGGCGGCCGCCAGCAACCCGACCCCGCTCACCGAGGATGCGGTGCTGCGACCCGACCCGGCCTTCGTCTACGCCCGCCAGCTCGCGGCCGCGGAGGAGCTCGTCGACGACTGGCGGCTCGCCTCGCGGGGCCGGCGTGCGGCCGTGCTGCGGCCGGTCGTGGCGCTCGCCGGCGACGGCACGTCGTCGCTCGCCCGAGCACTTGCGGCCGGGTTCGGGCAGCGGTTCGGCGAGGACGACCCCGACGCGCAGTTCGTGCACCTCGACGACGTCGCGTCGGCGGTCGTGCTGGCGGTCGAGCGTCGCCTCGACGGCGTCTACAACGTCGCACCAGACGGCGCCATCCCCGGCGAGCGGGTGCGGGCGCTCACCGGCGACCAGTGGCGCATCCCGCTCCCGGATCGAGTGGCGGAGGCCATCGGTGCGCTGCGCTGGCGGTTCCAGCGCGGTCCCATCCCGCCGGGCCTGCGCCCGTACACCCGCGAGCCGTGGGTCGTCGCCAACGACAAGCTGCGGGCGGAGGGCTGGGTGCCGACCGTGACGAACGAGCAGGCCTACGTCGAGGGCACCGAGGCCCGCTGGTGGACGATGGTGACGCCGAAGCGCCGTCAGGAGCTCGCCCTGGCGGGCACCGTGATCGGCATCGCGGCCGGTGCGCTCACGGCGCTGGCGCTGCTGACGCGATGGCTGCGGCGACGTCGTCGTCGACGTGGATGACGCCGTCGGCGGAGCCGTCGCAGATCGCCACGAGCTGGCCCTCGAGATCGACCACCGGCGTGCCGTGGGCGAGGTCGAGCTCGGCGATCCGACCGAGCGTGGTGTCGACCGGGTCCGGGGTGATCGCCTGCACCGGCTCGGCTCGGCCGGCCGCCCGATCGGCGACCGGGAACGGCTCGCCGCCGTCGCCGGCGAGCTGGAGCACCACGACGTCGTCGACGCGCTCCACCACGTCGGCCGTCACCCGGGATCCGTCGGGCAGGTCGACGACGCGGCGGTCGATGCCGTCGAACGGCTCGGCGGGGGCGAGCGCCAGCCCGTCGCCGACCGGAGTGGCGAGCGGGCGCGTCGAGGTGCCGGTGGCCGGAGCGAGCGTGAGCGCCGCCGGCTCGGCGGTGACCCGTGCGGCCTCGCCACCGGCGAGCTCGGGATCGGTGTCGCCCCGGGGGGTGACGGCGAGCACCACGAGAGCGATCACGAGGAGGCCGCCGAGCCCGGTGACCGCCGCGACGGTGCGGACGTGCGCCGGGGCCGGCTCACGGCGCATCACCTCGCTCGCTGCGGCTGCGACCTCGGAGGGGTGACGCCAGGGGCGCTCGTGCGGAGGGAGCGGTGGCTGGCCCACGATCGGGTGAGCGTAGCCCTCGGCCCACACGAGGGGTCGTCGCCTCCACGGCTACGATGCCCGACGTGCTGCCGCCCGCCGATGCCCACGACTGGCTCGAGGTCGGCCCCGATCCGCTCCCGGTCGCGGCGGCGTACGAGTGGGCGGTGCTGCCCGGCTGCGGCGCCGTGGTGCTGTTCAGCGGCACGGTGCGCGATCACGCCGACGGGCGCGACGACGTCGTCAGCCTCACGTACGAGGCCTACGAGGAGCAGGTCGTGCCGCGGTTCGGAGCCATCGCCGCCGAGACCCGGGTCCGGTGGCCGATGGTGGGCCGGCTGGTGCTCCTGCACCGCACGGGCCGGCTCGAGCTGGGGGAGAGCTCGGTGATCGTCGTGGCGTCCGCACCCCACCGGGGCCAGGCGTTCGAGGCGGCGCGCTTCGCGATCGACGCGCTCAAGGCGTCGGCACCGATCTGGAAGCACGAGGAGTGGGCTGGGGGCGCCGACTGGGGCACCGGTGCCCACGAGGTGGTCGAGCCTGCCCACGTCGACACGGCTCGGGGTGGCTGAGTGCCGATCGTCGTCACCGCCGCCGTCGTGGTGGCGCTCGCCGGGGTGATCGTCGCGGTGCGCCGTCGTCGCCGCCCGCCCGACACCGTCGACGCGTTCCGGCGGCAGATCGACGCGCTCGGTCCCGACGCCCGACGCTCGGTGATCGACGCGTCACGCGATCGTGCGGGAGGCGCCGATGGCCCGTGACCGGACTGGAGGGTCCCGTGGCACGTGACCTTGCGATCGACCTCGGCACCGCGAACACGCTCGTCTACATGAAGGGCCGCGGCATCGTCCTCAACGAGCCGTCGGTGATCGCGCTCAACCGCCAGACGGGTGAGGTGCTCGCCACCGGCCGGGAGGCCTGGCAGATGATCGGTCGCACGCCGGGCTACATCGTGGCGGTGCGGCCGCTCCGGGGCGGTGCGATCACCGACTTCGAGATCACCGAGCGGATGATCCGCCTCCTGCTGCAGCGGGTGGGCGTGAGCCGCTTCACCCGTCCGAAGGTCGTGATCTGCGTGCCGTCGGCCATCACCGAGGTCGAGCGACGGGCCGTCACCGACGCCGCCCGGCGAGCCGGTGCCGCCGACGCCAACCTGATCGAGCAGCCGATGGCCGCGGCCATCGGTGCCGATCTCCCCATCGACGAGCCCGTCGGCAACATGGTGATCGACATCGGTGGCGGCACGAGCGAGACCGCGGTGATCAGCCTGGGTGGCATCGTGGCGCTCGAGGCGGTGCGCGTCGGCTCGTTCGACATCGACGCGGCGATCCAGACCTACGTGCGTCGCGAGCACGGCATCGCCATCGGCGAGCGGACGGCCGAGGAGATCAAGGTGGCGATCGGCTCGGCCGACCCCACCGACGACGAGAGCCAGGCCGAGGTGCGCGGCCGCGACCTCATGACCGGCCTCCCCAAGACCGTGCTCCTCACGCCCGAGGAGATCCGGTTCGCGATCGAGGACGTGGTGTCGTCGATCGTGGCGTCGGTCATCCGGTGCCTCGCGAAGGCGCCGCCCGAGCTGTCGCAGGACTTCTTGGTGCGTGGCATGTACCTCGTTGGTGGCGGTGGCCTGCTGCGTGGGCTGGCCCAGCGCATCGAGCGCGAGACGGAGGTGCCGGTGCGGATGTCGAACGTGCCGCTCGAGGCGGTGGTGCTCGGCGCCGGGCACGTGATCGAGCACTACGACGCCCTCAAGGGCATGTTCATGGGCGCCCGTCGGTGACGGTCCGCTGGGAGCTGCGCGACGACCACGTGGGGGTGATCACCCTCGACCGTCCCGACACGCGCAACGCCCTCACGCTCGAGATGTACGCCGAGCTCGAGCGGCTGGTCCGGGCGGCGCCCGAGAGCGGCGCGCGCTGCCTCGTGGTCACCGGCACCGACCCGGCGTTCTGCAGCGGCGACGACGTGCGCCAGGTGATGGGCGGCGGCGATCCCGCCCGCACTGCTCCGGTGTCGGTGGCGCCGCGCCTCACGCCGGCCGCCGACGCGCTGCTGCACACCGATCTGCCCGTGATCGCCGCTGTCAACGGCGCCGCAGTGGGGTGGGGGATGGAGCTCGCGCTGTTCGCCGATCTCCGCGTGGCGAGCGAGCGGGCCCGGTTCGGCGAGCTGTTCGTGCTGCGCGGCCTCGTGAGCGACGTGGGCGGCATCGGCCGGCTGGCTTCGCTGGTGGGGCGCGAGCGGGCCGCCGAGCTGCTGTTCACGGGCGACGTCATCGACGCGGCGACGGCGCTCGACATCGGCCTCGTCGGTCGGGTGGTGCCGCACGACGAGCTGCTCCCCACCGCGCTCGGGCTCGCGGCCCGCATCGCCGCCAACCCGCCGCTCGCCGTCCAGCGCCTGAAGGTGGGTCTGCGCCGCACGCTCGACCCCGACTGGGCGTCGCTCGGCGAGTGGGTGAGCCGATCGCTGGCCGAGCTGTTCCGCACGGCCGACCACCGCGAAGGCGTGCGCGCGTTCCTCGAGAAGCGCCCTCCCGTCTTCGAGGGCCGGTAGTCGACTCACGCCGCTCTCGGCGGGCTGGCAGCTCGGGCGGTGACGGGTGGCCCGTCGATCGTGACGTGTCCGTCGGGACTTCGGAGTCGCACCCTTCGCTGATCGTCCAACGACAGTCGCCAGCCGCCGTCGTGGACGAGGTGGTGGTGCTTGGAGCACAGCGGCAGCAAGTTGTCGAGATCCGTCGGTCCGCCGTGCTCCCAGGGGGTGATGTGGTGGATGTCGCACCAATCGAACGCGGTGTCGCAGTGCGGATGCCCGCAGGTGCGGTACATGGCGCGCAGCATGCGTCGCTGCTTGCGCGTCGCGGTCCGCTGCTCGCGTCCGACGTCGACGGGCCGCCCATCCGGTCCCAACAGGACCGGGACGACGACCGCTTCGCAGCACAGGCGCCGGATGGAGGCGACTGGCAAGCTCACGCCGTTCGACAGCTCGTGCACCGACGACTCGTGGAGTCCGTCGCGCAGCGTCTGCCAGTCGATCAGCACGGTCACCTCGGGGACGGCGGGCCGGTCACCGGACTCGGGCCGGCTGCCGGTGACGCACTCCACCAGCGCATCGGCCGTCAAGCGTTCGATGGGCTGCTCGCTGTTCCCGGCGCGCTGCTTGACGGTGGCGAGATGCGCGTCGAGCGCCGCCCAGAGCTTGGCGCCGGCTTCGGGGTCGAGCTCGGCGAACAGCTTCCACATGCCCGACTTCTTGTCGATCCACCGGTTGCAGCGCCGATCGTTGCGTTGCCGCTCCGCCTTGCTCGACCCGTCATCACCGGTGAGGAACTCGACCAGGTTGCGGCACTCCTTCTCGAACTCGGCGACCGTGGACCCGGCGGCCGCGTTGACGAGCGCGTCGGTGAACCCGGCCACCGCCGAGATGGCGGCAGCGTCGAGTCCCTTGGTGGCGTTCGCCAGGGCGTCGACGTGCCCAGACGCGATCGCGCCGTTGGCCAGCGCCTCGTCGAACCCCGGGAACCGATCACACACACCTGAGCGCTCCCCGGCCGCGGTCGCTTCCGGCTTGGGCCGACGCCCCTTGTTGCCCAACACGTCCGACGGTGACGCATCCGCCGACGACTGAGCCAGCGCGCGGACCCGGCGACCCACGGCGACCTCGACCGAATCGAGGAACGACCGCACCTGACCCACCAACGACACCAACCGATCGAGCTCACCGCGGTCGGCCACGGCCGGGTCGATGGTGACGATCGCCTCGAACCGCTCCCGAGCCACCCTCACGGCGTCCA
>JALOLG010000144.1 GCA_025456105.1 Ilumatobacteraceae bacterium
GTCGAGCTCGTCGGCGTGATCGTCCGCCGCGGTGGCCGCACGGCCCTCGACGGCGTCCACCTGCGCGTGGGCGCGGGCGACCTGGTCGTGGTGATCGGGGAGTCGGGCTCGGGCACGACGGCGCTGCTGCGGGCGATCGCGGGTGTCGACGTGCCCGACGCCGGCGCCGTTCGGTTCGGTGGCGTCGACGTATCGCACTCGTCACCTCGGGAGCGGCGGGCGTCGCTCCTCGTCGACGCGAGCCGGGCGTGGATCGACGAGGTCGTGGTGGAGCACCGGCCCCAGGTGCTCCTGCTCGACCGACCCCGCCGACTCGACGACCTGCCGTCGCTCCGCACGACGGCCGGCGTGACGATGCTCGTGGCCAGCACCGATCCGGTCGCGCTCGCGATCGCCGACTGGGTCGTGGTGCTGCGGGCGGGCGAGGTGGTGCAGATCGGCCTCGCCTCGGAGGTCGTCGACGATCCGGTCGACGTCGGCGTCGCCCGCCTGACGGGACCGATCGAGCTGGAGCCGGCCCGCGTCGAGGCCGATCCACCTGGCGCGTGGCTGGTCACGGCCTCCGGTCGCGAGCGCGTGTGGGCGCCTGCGGTGGTCGCCCGGGCCGCGAGCGAGGTGCTCGTGGCGCATCGCGGCGGACGCCTGCTCGTGTTCGACCCGGCCACCGGTCGCCGGGTTCGCTGAGCGCCACCCTGGATCTCGGTGACATCCGTTGCGGAACCCGCAACAGATGTCACCGAGATCGATGGACGCCCAACCTCAGCCGACCGTCCAGGTGCCGTTCGAGCGGAGGAGCTCGGCGAGGTCGCCCGGGCCCGACTTCTCGAGCGCGGTCGCGAGCTGCGTGCTCACGGCGCCGGCGTACTCCTGGCGATCGATCGAGCGGAAGATGCCGAACGGGGTGGGGGAGTGGTCGTCGTGGCTCAGCCGCGCGAGCGCGAACGCGAGCGACGGATCCTCGCGGTGGGCGTCGTGCACCAAGAGCGCGTCCTCGCCGACGTCGTCGACCTCGACCAGGCGCAGCTGGCCGTCGGACCCCATCACGACACCACGGTGGCCGTCGACGCCGAAGCGGATCGGCTCGCCGTGGTGCAGGTCGATCATCATCTCGTCGCGCGCCTGACGACGGGTGATCTCGGAGAACTGGCCGTCGTTGAACACGTTGCAGTTCTGGTAGATCTCGACGAACGACGCCCCGCGGTGCTCGTGGGCCGCCCGGAAGGTCTCCATCATGTGGTGGCGATCGAGGTCGTGGGTGCGGGCCACGAAGCTCGCCTCGGCCCCGAGCGCCACCGCGAGCGGGTTGAAGGGCGGGTCGACCGAGCCGAACGGGGTCGACTTCGACACCTTGCCGAGCTCGGAGGTGGGGGAGAACTGACCTTTGGTGAGCCCGTAGATCCGGTTGTTGAACAGCAGGATCGTGAGGTTGACGTTGCGTCGCAGCGCATGGATGAGGTGGTTGCCGCCGATCGACAGCCCGTCGCCGTCACCGGTGACCACCCACACGTGCAGGTCGGGTCGGGCCACGGCGACGCCGGTGGCGATCGCCGGGGCGCGGCCGTGGATCGAGTGCATCCCGTAGGTGTTCATGTAGTACGGGAAGCGGCTCGAGCAGCCGATGCCCGACACGAACACCGTGTTCTCGGGGGCGACGCCGAGCTCGGGCATGAGCTGCTGGACGGCTTGGAGGATGCCGTAGTCGCCGCACCCGGGGCACCAGCGCACCTCCTGGTCGCTCGCCCAGTCCTTCTTGCTGGTGAGGGAGACGGCCGTGTCGCTCACGAGAGCACCTCCTCGATGCGGTCCTCGATCTCTCGGGCGGTGAAGGGGAGCCCCTTCACCTTGGTGACGGGGGTGGCATCCACCAGGTACTCGGCGCGGACGATGCGGGCGAGCTGGCCGGAGTTGAGCTCGGGCACGAGCACGTGCCGGAAGCCCCGCAGCACCTCCCCCAGGTTCGACGGCAGCGGGTTGAGGTGCATGAGGTGCACCCATGCCACCTTGCGGCCGCCTCGGCGGCTGCGCTGCACCGCGGCGTCGATGGCGGCCCACGTGGAGCCCCAGCCGAGGATGCACAGGTCGGCGTCGGGATCGCCCTGCACGGTGGCCGGAGGGATGTCGGCCGCGATGCCGGCGATCTTGGCGGCCCGGAGGGCCACCATGTGGCCGTGGTTGTCGGGCTCGTAGTTGATGTCGCCCGAGCCGTCCTGCTTCTCGAGCCCGCCGATGCGGTGCATGAGGCCCGGGGTGCCCGGGATCGCCCAGGGGCGGGCCAGGGTGTCGGGATCGCGGAGGTAGGGCCAGTACTCGGGGTTGCCCTCGGCGTCGGTGTGGTTGGGTTCGGTGGCGAACGGGACCGAGATGTCGGGCAGCTCGGACACGTCGGGGATCCGCCACGGCTCGGAGCCGTTGGCCAGGTAGCCGTCGGACAGCAGGATCACCGGCGTGCGGTACTTGAGTGCGATGCGCGCCGCCTCGATGGCGGCGTGGAAGCAGTGCACCGGGCTGTAGCTGGCGACGATCGGCAGCGGCGCCTCGCCGTGACGGCCGAACATCGCGATGTTGAGGTCGGCGGCCTCGGTCTTGGTGGGCAGGCCGGTGGAGGGCCCGCCGCGCTGGATGTCGACGATGAGCATCGGCAGCTCGAGCGACACGGCGAGCGAGGTGGTCTCGCTCTTCAGCGCGACGCCCGGGCCGCTGGTGGTGGTGACGCCGAGGTGGCCGGCGAAGGCTGCGCCGAGCGCCACACCCGCCGCGGCGATCTCGTCTTCGGCCTGCACCGTGCGCACGCCGAAGTTCTTGTGGCGCGACAGCTCGTGCAGGATGTCGCTCGCCGGGGTGATCGGGTAGGAGCCGAGGGTGACCGGGAGCTTGGCGAGCTGGCCGGCGGCCACGAGACCCCACGCCAGCGCCGTGTTGCCGGTGACCGAGGTGTACTCGCCGGGCGGCAGGGTGGCGGGGCGCACCTCGTAGCGGTGGCCGACCGCCTCGGTGGTCTCGCCGAAGTGGTAGCCGGCGAGGAACGCCGCCTCGTTGGCCCCCTTCACCTGCTCGTTCTTCGAGAACTTCGCCGTGATCCACTCGAGGGTGGGGTCCACCGGGCGGGTGTACATCCACGACACGAGCCCGAGTGCGAAGAAGTTCTTCGAGCGCTCGGCGTCGCGGGGCTTCACGCCGAGCGGCGCGCACGCCTCCTTGGTGAGCGACGTCATCGGCACCTTGATGAGCCGGTACGTGTCGAGCGAGCCGTCGTCGAGCGGATTGGCCGTGTAGCCGGCCTTCTCGAGGTTGCGCTCGTCGAACGCGTCCTCGTTGACGATCAGCGTGCCACCGGGTTCGAGCCGACCGAGGTCGGCCATCAGCGCCGCCGGGTTCATGGCCACGAGCACGTTCGGTGCGTCGCCGGGTGTGGTGATGTCGTGATCGGAGATGTGCACCTGGAAGCTCGAGACACCGTTGACGGTGCCGGCTGGTGCGCGGATCTCCGCCGGGTACTCCGGCAGCGTCGACAGGTCGTTGCCGAACGCCGCGCTCACCGAGGTGAACCGGTCGCCCGTCAGCTGCATGCCGTCGCCCGAGTCGCCGGCGAAGCGCACCACGAGCCGAGGCAGGACCTCGGGTGCTTCCTCGTCCGACCGATCGATCGTGTCGGTCATCGTTCTCCCCCTCCGGTGCTCGGCCACGCTGCCGGGCGCCAGTCCGGACGATAGCCCGACGCGGGGCGCGAGACTCGGCCCGTGCAGTTCGTCGAGCTGGCCCTCGTGTCGGAGCGAGTCGCTGCCACCTCGCGCCGGTCGGAGAAGGTGGCCGAGCTCGCAGGTGCGGTGCGTCGGCTCGCGCCCGACGAGGTGGTCGCAGGCGTGTCGTTCCTGCTCGGCGACACCCCGATCGGGCGGATCGGTGTGGGCTGGGCGGCGCTCGCCGACGTCCGTGTGGCACCGGCAGCCGAGCCGTCGCTGTCGGTCGTCGACGTCGACGCGGCGCTGCGACGGATGGCGGCGATGGAGGGTGTCGGTTCGGTCGTCGAGCGTCGTGCCGTGCTCGCCGAGCTGCTCCGACGGGCGACCGCGCCGGAGCAGCGGCTGCTGGGAGCGATCGTCGCAGGTGAGCTGCGCCAGGGGGCGCTCGCGGGCGTGCTCGCCGCCGGGGTCGCGGCGGCGGCTGGCGTCGGGGTCGCCGACGTGCAGCGCGCCGCGATGCTGCTCGGGTCGCTGCCGGAAGCGGCGCGGCGGGCGGTGGTCGAGGGGGCGGCGGGGCTGGCCGCGGTGGCGCTCGAGCCGCTGCTCGCGGTGCAGCCGATGCTCGCGTCGCCGGCCGACGGGATCGCGTCGGCGCTCGACGGGCTCGGCGAGGCGCTCGTGGAGTGGAAGCTCGACGGGATCAGGATCCAGGCCCACCGTCGGGAGGGCGAGGTGCGGCTGTTCACACGCAACCTCAACGACGCCACCGCTCGACTCCCGGGTGTGGCCACGTTCGTGTCCCTGCTCCCCGGCGGCGACCTGGTGCTCGACGGCGAGGCGATGGGGGAGCGCGCCGTCTACTTCTTCGACGTGCTTCACGCCGACGGCGCGACGCTGATCGACGAGCCGCTGCGGCGGCGCCGCGAGGTGCTCGACGCGCTCGTTCCGCCCACGGCGCGGATGCCCGCGGTGGTGACCGCCGACGTCGAGGTCGCCGAGGCCTTCCTCGCCGACGCGATCGCGACAGGCCACGAGGGCGTCGTGGCGAAGTCGCTCGAGGCCGCCTACGACGCGGGCCGACGTGGCGCCGCGTGGCGCAAGGTGAAGCCCGCCCACACGCTCGATCTGGTGGTGATCGGTGTCGAGTGGGGCTACGGCCGGCGGTCGGGTCTGCTCTCGAACCTGCACCTCGGCGCTCGGCGCGGCGACGGCTCGTTCGCGATGGTGGGCAAGACGTTCAAGGGTCTCACCGACGAGATGCTCCGGTGGCAGACGCAGCGGTTCCAGGAGCTGCAGATCGCCTCCGACGGCCGGGTCGTGCACGTCGAGCCGGTGCAGGTGGTGGAGGTGGCGGTGGACGGGGTGCAGGTGTCCGACCGCTACGAGGGCGGCATCGGGCTGCGCTTCGCGCGGGTGAAGCGCTACCGGCACGACAAGCCGGCGAGCGCCGCCGACACCCTCGACGACCTCCGCGCCCTCCTCCCGGCACCGCTTTCGTGATTGGGGGGTGTCGCCTGGACAACCCCCAATAACCAAAGCGCTGCCGGGGCGAGGGCGCGGAGGTCGTCGAGGGTGTCGGCGGCGCGCGCCGGCTTGTCGTGCCCGTAGCCCATCACCCGCGCGAAGCGCAGCCCCA
>JALOLG010000145.1 GCA_025456105.1 Ilumatobacteraceae bacterium
CCCCGACCTGGACCGACTCGCACTGCCACCTGCACGACGAGTCGATCCCGGGCGGCACCGATGCCGCGATCGCCGCTGCCGACGAGGCCGGTGTCACCACGATGATCACCGTCGGCTGCGACCGCGCCACGACGCTGGCCGCGATCGAGGTGGCCACCCGCTTCGACGGCGTGCACGCCACCGCCGGGCTGCACCCGCACGAGGCCCGGTTCGGCGTCGACACCGTGGCCGACCTCGTGGCGCACCCCGCGGTGGTGGCGGTCGGCGAAGCCGGTCTCGACTTCCACTACGACCACTCGCCTCGCGACGCCCAGCGACGTGCGTTCGCCGAGCAGATCCAGCTCGCCCACCAGCACGACCTGCCGCTCGTGATCCACACCCGCGAGGCCTGGGACGACACGTTCGACATCCTGCGGGCCGAGGGCGCCCCCGAGCGCACCGTATTCCACTGCTTCACCGGTGGCCCGGCCGAGCTCGCCCGCTGCCTCGACCTCGGTGCGTACGTGAGCTTCTCGGGCATCGCGTCGTTCCCCAGCGCCGACGACGTGCGCGCCGCGGCGGCCCGGTGCCCCCTCGACCGGCTGCTCGTCGAGACCGACAGCCCCTACCTCGCGCCGGTCCCCCACCGCGGCCGCCGCAACCAGCCGGCGTGGGTGGTCGACGTCGGCAACGCCATCGCCACGCTCCGTGGCACCTCGGCCACCGAGATCGCAGCGGCCACGACGGCGAACGCTCGCCTTGCGTTCCCGGCGATCGCTTCCTAGCCTGATCCTCCCCCTGACCCGGGAGCTCTCCTGTGCTGAGGTTCGAACACGACGACCGGCGACGCATCGCCGTCGCCACGGCCCTGACCGTGGTGGCGCTGCCGTCGCTCTGGCTGATGAGCCGCGACACGTCGTCGGGCGCGCCCAACGTCGCGAGCGTCGGGGTCCCCATCGAGGCACCGGCCGAGCCGGCGCGCACCGACGCCCCCGAGCCGCTCGATGCGATGGGCGACGCCGGCACGTCGTACCTCGACGGGCCGGCCGCCTCGGTGGTCCAGGAGCCGATCACGCTCGCCGTGGCCGGGCTGCCCGATCCCACGTCGGCCGAGCTGTCGGCGACGTTCAACCAGAACGTCGCGATCGGCACCTGCCTGCTCGCCCCCGGCTCCTACGGGCGGCGCGTCACGGTGGTCAACCGCGACAACCAGCGGTCGTACGAGTGCCGGGTGGTCACCACCGCCCTCATCGAGCCGGGCACCATCGTGCTGCGCACCGACGCCTACACGTCGATCGCCGACCTGGCCGACGCACCGGTGCCGGTCACGATCGACTGGTGACCCACTCCCGCCCGCAGATCCAGCGCCTCCTCAGCGACGGCGGCCTGGCCCCCCGACGCGACCTCGGGCAGAACTTCGTCGCCGACCCCAACACGGTGCGGCGGATCGCGACGCTCGCCCACGTCGGCGCGGGCGACCGGGTCGTCGAGATCGGTGCCGGACTCGGCTCGCTCACCCTCGCCCTCGCCGACACCGGCGCCCGGGTGCTCGCCGTCGAGGTCGATGCCGGCATCGTGCCCGTGCTGCGCGAGGTGGTCGCCGACCGGCCCACCGTCGAGGTCGTGGAGGCCGATGCCACGAAGCTCGCCTGGGTCGAGCGGCTCGACGGCACCGGCTGGGTGCTCGTCGCGAACCTGCCGTACAACGTCGCCACCCCGCTGGTGTGCGACGTCCTCGACCAGGTCCCCGCCGTCGAGCGGCTCCTCGTGATGGTCCAGCGCGAGGTGGCGGAGCGGTTCGCGGCCGGTCCGGGCTCGAAGGCCTACGGGGCGGTCAGCGTGAAGGTGGCCTACTGGGCCACGGCCCGCGTGGTGGGCACCGTGCCGGCCTCGGTGTTCGTCCCGCGCCCCAACGTCGAGAGCGCGCTCGTGGAGATCGTCCGCCACGACCCGCCCGCGGTCGACCGGACCCGTCTGTTCGAGCTCGTGCGGACGGCGTTCGGGCAGCGACGCAAGATGCTGCGCCGCTCGCTCGACGGACACGTGACGCCCGCCCAGCTCGAGGCGGCCGGCGTCGCCCCCACCCAGCGGCCCGAGGAGCTGGGGCTCGCCGACTGGTGCCGCCTCACCGAGGCGGTCACCGGGTGAGCACCGCCCGCCTCACCGCCCACGCCAAGCTCACCTTCTCGCTGCGCGTCACGGGTCGGCGCGACGACGGCTACCACCTCATCGACGCCGAGATGCAGTCGCTCGACCTGGCCGACGTGCTCCGCATCGACGAGGGCGGCACGGGCATCTCCGTCGTCGGCCCCTTCGCCGCCGGCGTGCCCACCGACCAGCGCAACCTCGTCGCACGCGCCCTGCGGCTGCTCGAGCGCACGGCGTCGGTCGAGATCGACAAGCGCATCCCCCACGGTGGCGGACTCGGCGGCGGCTCCACCGACGCCGCGGCCGTGCTGCGGTGGGGCGGGTGCACCGACCCGATCGCTGCCAGCACGATCGGCGCCGACGTGGCCTTCTGCCTGCGGGGCGGCCGGGCCCGGGTCACGGGCATCGGCGAGCAGCTCGAGCCGCTGCCGCACCTCGACCGGGTGGTCACCCTCGTCATCCCACCGCTCCACGTGAGCACGCCCGCCGTCTATCGCACGTGGGACGACCTCGGTGGCCCCACGGCCGACGGGGTGAACGATCTCGAGCCGGCGGCCCTCGTGGCGGAGCCGGCGCTGCGCACCTGGCGCGACCGGATCGGCGAGCTCACCGGTGACATCCCCGTGCTGGCCGGCAGCGGTGCGACCTGGTTCGTCGAGGGGCGACGCGACGACGCCCTCGCACCGCTGGCGGGCGAGGGCGCTCGGGTGGTGGTGGCTCGGACCGTCGACCCCCGAGGGACGGCGGCGGGCGACGACCGGTGACTACTTGCGGCGCTGGTGGCGCGTGCGGCGGAGCATCTTCTTGTGCTTCTTCTTCCGCATGCGCTTGCGGCGCTTCTTGATCAGCGAACCCATAGGGCTCCCGAACCTATCGCCGGATCGCGCCGGTGCGACAGGCCGCCCACGCGCATGAGGTCGGCGCTACCGTGACCGATGACCGTCCGGGGTCGTTCAACGGTAGGACAGCGGGTTTTGGTCCCGTCTATAGGGGTTCGAATCCTCTCCCCGGAGCCCCAGCCAGTCACACCTCCCGGAGGTCCGCATGTCGCTCTCGGCCATCGTCCTCGCCGCCGGCGAGGGCACCCGGATGCGGTCGAACCGACCCAAGCCCCTGCACCCCGTCTGCGGCCGCGCCCTCGTCGTCCACGTCATCCACGCACTCGAGCGGCTCCGGCCCGAGCGCACCGTCGTCGTGGTCGGACACGGCGCCGAGCAGGTCACCAAGGCGGTCCAGGAGCTCGCCCCGGCGTGGGCGGGGGTCGTGTTCGCCGAGCAGACCGAGCAGCTGGGCACGGGTGACGCCACCCGGTCGGGCATGGCGGCGCTGCCGGGCGACGACTACGACGACTCCACCGTGGTGGTGCTGCCCGGCGACACGCCCCTGCTCCGGGCCGAGACCCTCGACGAGCTCGTCGCGGCGCACGTGGCCAACGGCAACGCCGCCACGCTGCTCACGAGCGTGCTCGACGACCCCACCGGCTACGGGCGCGTGGTGCGCAAGCCCGACGGACGGGTGGTGCGCATCGTCGAGCAGCGCGACGCGTCGCCCGACGAGCTCGACATCACCGAGGTGTGCACGAGCATCTACGCGTTCCGGCGCGACCTGCTCGGGCCGGCCCTGCGCAACCTCACCACCGACAACGCCCAGGGCGAGCTCTACCTCACCGACGTCATCGGCGGGTTGGCCGCGATGGGTCACCGGGTGGGCTGCGTGCAGGCACCAGCGGGCGAGACCCAGGGCGTCAACGATCGCTGGCAGCTCGCCCTCGCCGAGCGAGAGCTGCGCTCGCGCACCAACCGCCGGTGGCTGCTCGACGGCGTGACGATGCTCGACCCGCGCCAGACGTTCATCGACGTCACCGTCCGTCTCGGCCGCGACGTCACCCTCTACCCCGGCACGATCCTCGAGGGCCAGACGGTCGTCGGCGACGGCGCCACGATCGGACCCGACACCCGGCTCACCGACTGCGTCGTCGGCGCCGGGGCGAGCGTGGCGAACTCCGTCGGCGTCGACGCGGAGATCGGCGACGGCGCGGCGGTCGGACCGTTCGGCCACCTGCCGGCGGGTTCGAGCGTCGCTGCGGGCGAGGTGACGGGCGCGTTCTACACTGCGCGCACCGACTGACGGCCGACAGAGCGACGAAGGGGAGCATCCGGCGCATGGAGAAGGTCACCACCAAGCGCCTGGCGCTGTACTCGGGACGCACCCACCCGGAGCTGGCCGAGGAGGTGGCCCGCCACCTCGGCCTCGAGCTCGGGCACCCCAACCTCGTCGAGTTCGCCAACGGTGAGGTGCGACCCCGCTACGCCGAGAGCGTCCGCGGCAGCGACGTGTTCGTGATCCAGAGCCACTACGGCGTCGACGGCCGATCGGTCAACGACTCGATCATGGAGCAGCTCGTCATGATCGACGCCGCCTACCGGGCGTCGGCCAAGCGCATCACGGCGGTGTGCCCCTTCTACGGCTACGCCCGCCAGGACCGCAAGGCCGAGGGCCGCGAGCCCATCACCGCCCGCCTCGTCGCCGACATGTTCGCCACCGCCGGGGCCAAGCGCATGATCTCGATCGACCTGCACTCGGGCCAGATCCAGGGCTTCTTCGACGGCCCGGTCGACCACCTGACGGCGCTCCCGGTGCTCGAGCGCTACATCCGCGAGCAGGCCCCGAACGAGCCGGTCATCGTGTCGCCCGACGCCGGGCGCATCAAGGTCGCCGAGCGGATGGCCCAGCACCTCGGCGACTGCGGCGCCGACCTGGCCTTCATCTACAAGAAGCGCCCGAAGGGCATGACCAACGTCGCCGAGGCCAAGGAGGTGATCGGCGACGTCGAGGGCCGCCTGTGCATCCTCACCGACGACATGATCGACACCGGCGGCACCATCGTGTCGGCCACCGAGATCCTGCTGGCGCGCGGCGCCACCGAGGTGTGGGCGATGGCCACGCACGGCGTGCTGTCGGGCCCGGCCATCGAGCGGCTGAAGAACGCGCCCCTGTCGCGCATCGTACTCACCAACACCTTGCCGCTGCCGCCCGAGAAGCAGCTGCCCAACATCGAGGTGCTCTCGGTGGCCGAGATCCTGGCCGAGGCGCTCGCCGCGGTGTTCGACGACACCAGCGTGAGCGA
>JALOLG010000146.1 GCA_025456105.1 Ilumatobacteraceae bacterium
CAGCGGTGGCGATCCCCTGGCGTGACGACCTCGCCGTCGCCACGGCGCTGCACCCGCCCGCGCCGCGGCGAGCGCGGTGGTCGTTCACCGCCCTCGCCGGCCGCCTCGACGAGGTGGCGCCGCCGGCCCCGTCCGACGACGCCGCCGACCCGGCCGGCGGGCTCGACGAGCCGGTGCTCGACGAGCCGGTGCCGCCCGAGCCCGTGGCCGTGCCGTTCACGCTGGCCGACGTCCCCGGCGGCACCGCGTTCGGCACCGTCGTGCACCGCATCCTCGAGCAGGTCGACGCCACCTCGCCGACGCTGCTCGACGACCTGTGTGCGGCGGCCACCACCGAGCTCGGGGGCAACCTCAGCCGCATCACCCCGGAGGCCCTCGCCGCCGGTCTGCACGACTCGCTCCACGCACCGCTCGGTGGCCCGCTCGGCACGCGCCGCCTCGTCGACGTCGGTCCGACCGACCGCCTGGCCGAGCTGGCCTTCGACCTGCCGCTCGGCGACACCCGTCTCGCCGACATCGGTGCGGTCCTCGCCGACGCGCTGGCCCCCGACGATCCCTTCGTCCCGTGGGCCCGGGCCGTCGCCGCGGAGGCGCCGTCGCTCGACCTCGCCGGGATGCTCACGGGCTCGATCGACCTCGTCGCACGCCACGTCGAGGGTGGGGTGCCGCGCTTCTGGGTGGCCGACTACAAGACCAACCGCCTCGGCGACCGGTACGACCACGACGAGATGGCCGACGAGATGCTCGTGCACCACTACCCGCTGCAGGCGGCGCTGTACCTCGTGGCGCTGCACCGCTACCTGCGGTGGCGTCTCCCCGGCTACGACCCGGGCGCGCACCTCGTGGGTGCCGCCTACCTGTTCGTCCGTGGCATGACGCCCGATCCCGCGGCACCGTCGGGGCGCGGCGTGCTGTGGTGGCAGCCGGGTGCGCGCGCCGTGCTCGCCCTGGACCGGTTGCTCGCAGGGGAGCGGCCGTGACCGTCTCGCCCGTCCTCGCAGCCCTCGATCCGCTGGTCACCCTCGGCGTGCTGTCGTCCGGCGACGCCCACCTCGCGGCCTCGCTCTGCCGGCTCGCCGGCGACGACGATCCCGACGTGGCGCTCGCGGTCGCGCTCGCCTCGCGGGCGCCGCGCTGGGGGCACGTGCACGTCGATCTCGCCACGATCCGCGCCGAGGTGGTCGACGAGCACGAGCTGGCTGCCGAGCACGCGCCGCCTGCGTGGCCAGATCCCACGGCGTGGGCCGCCCGCGTGGCCGGCTCGCCGGTGGCGTCGGGTGCCGACGCGGCCGTCGTGGTGCGGGGGACGCGGGTGGCCCTGGCGCGGTTCGACCGGGCCGAGCACGCCGTGGCGAGCGCCGTGCTCACCCGCGCGGCAGCCGCGCCCCGCACCAGCGAGATCCCCGACGCGGCCATCGCCGCGCAGGTGCTCACGGGACCCGGATCCGACCGCCAGCGCGCCGCCGTCCGGGCGTCGCTCGAGCGGGGGCTGACGGTGGTGGTGGGCGGTCCCGGCACCGGCAAGACCACCACGCTCGCCGCGCTCGTCGCCGAGCTGCTGGCGGCCGGACGGGGGGAGTCGGTCGCCCTCGCCGCGCCCACCGGCAAGGCCGCGGCGCGCCTCGGCGAGGCGTTCCGGGGTGCCCTGGGGGCGCTGCCCGAGGCGCTGGCGGAGCGGTTGGTCGACGTCGAGCCGATGACGATCCACCGGCTGCTCGGCCGAGGTCGCGACGGTCGCCGGTTCGCCCATCACGCGGGCCGACCGCTGCCCCACGACGTCGTCATCGTCGACGAGACGTCGATGGTCTCGGTGTCGCTGATGGCCGATCTGCTCGAGGCCGTCCGACCGGAGGCCACGGTGGTGCTGGTCGGCGACCCCAACCAGCTCGCGAGCATCGGTGCCGGCACCGTGCTCGGCGACCTCTGCGCACTGCCGGCGGCAGGTGCCGACCATCCCCTCGGCGCGTGCATCCACCGCCTCGTCCACAGCCGGCGCTTCCCCACCGACTCACCGGTCGCCGCCGTCGCGGCAGCCATCGAACACGGTGACGCCGAGGCCGTCGTGGCCGCACTGCGGTCGGCGGCCACCGTGCCGGCCGGCTCACCGGGCCGGATCCGCTGGGTCGACGTCGGCGGCGACGACCCGCTGGCCGTCCGCGCCGTCCGCGAGGTGGTCGAGCCGGTGGCGCTCGCGCTCCACGGTGCTGCGGCGTCGGGCGATGTCGATGCCGCGCTCGCCGGGCTCGAGCGCGTCCGGATCCTCTGCGCTCACCGCCGCGGCCGCACCGGGGTGGAGGGGTGGAACCGCACGGTGGAGTCGTGGTTGCGCCACGCCGGCGTCACCACGTCCGGCTGGTACCTCGGCCGGCCGGTGATGGTGACGGCCAACGACTACCGGCTGGGCCGCTTCAACGGAGATCAGGGTGTCGTCGTCGCGGGCGACGGCGGCGCCCTGCGTCGGCGGAGCGCGCAGGTCGCGTTCGACGACGTCGGCGGCGCCTCGCTGCTGCGGCCGGGTCAGCTCGCCGAGGTCGAGACCGTGCACGCCACCACGATCCACAAGAGCCAGGGCTCCGAGTTCGACCAGGTCGTGGTGGTGCTGCCGCCGCCGGGCTCACGGCTGATGTCGCGTGAGCTCCTCTACACCGCCGTCACCCGGGCCCGGGCCGAGGTCGTCCTGGTGGCCGACGAGGCGATGGTGCGCGCCGCCGTCGAGCGGCGGGTCGTCCGGCACGGCTCCCTCGCCGAGCTGGTCGCGGCGGGCTGAGCGACGTCGACCCAGCCGCCACAGCAGGAGGCACAGCGCGCCCGTGGCGATCGGGAGCAGGTAGGTGAACGCGCGGAACAGCAGCACTGCGGCGACCGCGTCGGTGGTGGAGGCGCCGCCGTCGACGTACATCGCCGTCAGCCCCAGCTCAGTGATGCCGAGGCCACCTGGCAGCGGCGCGAGCGAGGCGAGCACGCGCACGATGGCGAACGAGACCATCACCTCGGTGGTGGTGAGCTCGGGCACGCCGACGGCCGCCACCGCCACCGCCGCCACACCGGCCAGCGCCAGCTGCGCGAGCACGGCGGTCGCCACGAGCAGCGGGCCGCGCCCGGCCACGAGCGCACGGGCGTCGGCCTGGAAGCGCTCCACCCATGGCTGCAGCGGCCCGATCCCCTCGAATCGCTGGCGCGCCGGCTCCACCGCCCCGTCGAGCCAGGCGGCCCACCGCTCGGCCGTGGGGCGGTGCCAGAGCGCCACGGCGAGCACCGTCGCCCCGCCCACCAGCACGACGATGCCGGCCACGAGGACCGCCACCTCGGTGCCGTCGCCGGTGCCGGCGGCGAGCGAGACGGCCGCCGCTCCGGTGGCCGTGAGCCAGATCGCGGCCGATGTCGCCGTGGCGATGGCCACCAGCGACGTCGCGATCGTGTCGGGTCCCACGGCCCACGATCGCAGCATCGACACCCGCAGCCCGGCGCTCACCGCCCCGCCGGCGACCAGGCCGTTGACGCAGGCCACGTGGACCTCGCTCACCATGAGCGAGCGGCGCGGCCCGAGCCCGGGCGTCGCGAGCCAGTGCACCGAGGCCCGCACGGCGGCCTGCACGGCGGTGGCGACGGCGACGGCCAGCAGGGCGGTCGCCGGCAGCCCGCGCAGCACGTCGACGGCGTCGGCCACCTCGTCGGCCCGGGTGACGACGGCGATGGTGACGAGCGCGATCGCGACGAGGGCCACGACGACTCGCCAGCGCTGCACGTCGGCCGACGCTACGCCAGCGCGGGCCTGCCCGGGCGAGGGTCCGCGAACCCTGTCACACCCCTTCGTCATCATGAGGGGCATGGACGCACCCCTCGTTCTGCTCCTCGTGGTCGGCACCGCCGCCGTGGCCGCGCTGGCCACCCTCGCCCTCGTCCGGCGCAGCCCGGCACCGGTGGCCGATCCGGCCGCGGTCGACACGGTCGACGCGGTGGTGGAGTCGGCCGTCGACCGGGCCCTCACCGTGGCGCTCGCGTCCATGTACGAGCGGGCGAGCGACGAGCGCGACAGCGCCGTGCGCGCCGCGCTCGAGGCGGCCACCGTGCTCCAGCGCGAGCAGGTGGCAGGAGCGGCGCACGAGGCCCGCCAGGCCGCCGCCGCCGAGATGACCGCCAAGAAGGACGTCATCGACACCCGTCTCGACCAGGTGCGCACCGAGATGACCACCGAGCTCGCGCAGCTCCGCCAGCTCGTCGCGGCCTTGAGCGAGACGAGCGCCCAGCGCTTCGGCCAGGTCGACCAGTCGCTGCGCACCCACGCCGAGATCACCCAGGTGCTGGCCGAGTCGGCCCGCACGCTGCGCGAGGCGATCGCGAGCCCGACCGCCCGCGGCCAGTGGGGCGAGCGCATGGCCGAGGACGTGCTGCGCCTGGCCGGCCTGATCGAGAACGTGAACTACGTCAAGCAGACCCAGCTCGAGGGTGCCACCGGCCGTCCCGACTTCACGTTCCCGCTGCCGAAGGGCCACGAGCTGTACATGGACGTGAAGTTCCCGATGGCGGCGTACCTCCGCATGCTCGACGCCACGTCGGAGGCCGAGCAGCAGGCCCATCGGGCGGCGTTCCTGCGCGACGTGCGAGCCCGGGTGCGCGAGCTCGCGAAGCGCGACTACGCGAAGGCGGGCGAGCGGGCCTCGGTCGAGTACGTGCTGCTGTTCATCCCCAACGAGCACCTCACCGGCTTCATCCACGAGCACGACCCCGGCCTCATCGACGAGGCCATGGAGCAGCGGGTCGTGCTGTGCTCCCCGCTCACGCTGTTCGCCTTCCTCGGCGTGATCCGCCAGGCGTTCGACAACTTCATGATCGAGCAGACGAGCGATCAGATCCTCGCCCTCATCGGCCGCTTCGGCACGGAGTGGGGCAAGTACACCGCTGCGGTCGACAAGGTCAAGCAGCGCGTCGACCAGCTCGACCGGGCGGTCGACGAGCTCGCCGGTCCGCGCCGTCGCCAGCTCGAGAAGCCGCTCAAGCAGCTCGAGGCCGTCCGGCGCGAGCGCAACATCGCGATCGACGGCGAGCTGTTCCCCGACCTCGATGCGCCGGCGCTCGACGACGGCACCGACGACGAGCCGGTCACCACCTTGCGGGCGCTGGGCGCCTGAGGGTGGCCGAGCGGCCAGAATCGTCGCCGTGAGCCAGCCCGCGTTCGACTTCGGCGACGATCCGGTTGACGACGCCGGCATCCCCACGTTCACGGTGGGCGAGCTCACCGACGCCAT
>JALOLG010000147.1 GCA_025456105.1 Ilumatobacteraceae bacterium
GCAGCTCGGGGATCACGAGGTCCCAGCGGTCGAGGCAGTCCTCGCAGCGGTACGACACCACCTCGCCGTGCCAGGTGAGCAGGTGGGCGCGCCCGCCGCAGTCGATGCAGGTGATCACCGGGTCGGGCGGCATGCGAGGAGTCTGCCCGGTCGCGGGCCGGTCATAGGCTGCGCAGATGAGAGTGGTGGCTGGTCGGCTCGGCGGGCGGCGGATCGAGGCGCCGCCGGGGGCATCGACGCGTCCCACCACCGACAAGGTGCGCCAGGCGGTCTTCAACTCGCTCGAGAGCCTCGGCCTCGTCGAGGACGCGCTGGTCGCGGACCTGTACGCGGGCAGCGGCGCGCTGGGGATCGAGGCCCTCTCCCGAGGTGCCGCCCACTGCACGTTCGTCGAGCGCGACCGGGCGGCCCTCGCCGCGCTCCGCGACAACCTGCAGGTGCTCGGCCTCGTGGCGGTCAGCCGAGTCGTGCCGGGTGATGCGATCACGGCGGCGGCCGGGCTCGACGTCGACGTCGTGTTCGCGGATCCGCCCTACGGCGCCGACCCGTGGGAGGAGCTGCTCGGGGCCGTCCGGGCGCCGTTCGTGGTGGCCGAGGCCGATCGCGAGGTGTCGGCACCGCCGGGGTGGCGGACGGTGCGCGCCCGTCGGTACGGCCGGACGTGGGTGACGTTCCTCGAACGGTGACAGGGATACCGTTGCCGCACCCATGGCCACGGTGCTCATCCCCGGCAGCTTCGACCCGATCCACCTGGGTCACCTCGACGTCATCACCACGGCGGTCGAGCTGTTCGGCGACGTCGTGGTGGCGGTGATGCACAACCCCGGCAAGCCCTCCGGGCTGTTCCCCGTGGAGGAGCGGGTGCGGCTCGCCCGGGCGAGCGTGGCCGACCACCCCACCGTCCGGGTCGAGCCCCACGTCGGGCTCGCCGTGCACGCCGCGGTCGCGGCCGGCGCCGACTTCATCGTGAAGGGCCTGCGCACGGCAGCCGACTTCGAGATCGAGCAGCAGATGGCCCACAACAACCTCGCCATCAACGGCGTCCGCACGGTGTACGTGCCGTGCAACCCGGCGCTCGGTCACATCGCCAGCCGCTTCGTGCGCGAGATCGCCCAGTACGGCGGATCGATCGACCACCTGGTCGCACCCGCCGTCGCCGTCGCCCTCGCCGATAGATTCGGACGTCCCCCTGGAGCGGTCACATGAGCCACGACGACTACGACGAGTACGACGACTACGCCATCGACGACGACTACCCCGAGGGGGGCGAGCAGGCGAGCAACGTGGGCGACGCCGAGACGCTCATCCGACGAGCGGTCGACATCATCGCCACCGCCCCCACGATGCCGCTGTCGTCGTCGCCGCGCATCGACCGCGACGAGATGATCGAGCTGCTCGAGGAGGCGCTCGCCCGCTTGCCCGACGAGCTCCGCGAGGCCCGCTGGATGATCAAGGAGCGCCAGGAGTTCGTCGCCCGGGCTCGGCGCGAGGCCGACGAGCTGCGTGAGGCCGCCCGGGTGCAGGCCGAGCGCATGGTGCAGCGCACCGAGGTCGTGCGCGCCGCCGAGCAGCGGGCACGCCAGGTGATGGAGACGGCCAACGCCGACGCCAGCAGGCTCAAGCTCGAGACCGAGGACTTCCTCGACCAGCGGCTCGGCAGCTTCGAGATCCTGCTCGACCGGCTCCAGAAGACCGTGGCGCTCGGGCGTCAGAAGCTGTCGATCGGCACACCGGCCGAACCGCTCGCGCCGGTCGAGGACGACCCCACCAAGGGGTTCTTCGACCAGGACCGGTGAGCTGCGGGTGATCCCGTCGCTGCGCCCCCTGCGCCTCAACACCGTCGAGCTGCTCCGCGAGCCGGGTTCGGAGCGGCGGGTCGCGATCGCGATCCCGGCCACCGACCTCGACGTGCCCACCGAGCACCTCGATCGCGACACCGTCGAGGTCGACCTCGTCGCGCGGTCCACGATCGACGGGATCACCGTCACGGGCCGGGTGGCAGTTGCGTGGCGCGACGAGTGCCGGCGGTGCCTCCGGCCCGTCACCGCCAGCACCACCGTCGAGGTCGACGAGGTGTACCAGCGCGACGCCACCGACCCCGACGTGCCGACCCTCGGGGCCGACGCGCTCGACCTCGTGCCGGTGGTGCGCGACGCCGCGCTCTTGGCCCTCGACCACGTGCCGCCGCTGTGCCGCGACGACTGCCCCGGCTGGTGCCCCACCTGCGGCGCCGACCTGGCCGAGGGGCCCTGCGGGTGCGACGCCGCACCCCGCGACGAGCGCTGGGCCGCGCTCGACGCCCTGCGCGTGCAGGAGCCGCATGTGCACGAGCCGCGTGTGGAGGACTGAGGGTCGGCCGATATCGTGATTCGGCCCGTCAGCGAGAGGGAGCCTCAGGTGGCCGTTCCGAAGAAGAAGACCTCCAAGTCGAAGACCCGCAGCCGCCGCGCCGGCAACTACAAGCTCGAGGCCCCGGCGCGCAGCCTCTGCCCGCGCTGCGGGGCGGCCAAGGTGCCCCACACGGTGTGCCCCACCTGCGGCTGGTACAAGAACCGCGTCGCGGTCGACGTCGGCTGAACCCGGTCATGCTGCCCGTTGCGGTCGACGCGATGGGCGGGGACCACGCACCCGACGCCCCGGTGGCGGGTGCTCGGCTGGCCGCCGAGCGTGGGATCCCCGTCGTGCTCGTGGGCCCGAGCGACCTCGCCGAGCGCGTCGACACCGGTGGCCTGCCCCTCATCGAGGCGGCCGAGGTCATCGAGATGGACGACGACCCGGCCTCGGCGGTGCGTCGCAAGAAGGACTCCACGCTCGTCCGGGCTGCCGAGGCGGTGCGCGACGGCGCCGCCAGCGCCATGATCTCGGCCGGGAACACCGGCGCCACGATGGCGTCGGCGCTGCTGCGCATGGGCCGCATCCGCGGAGTCAGCCGGCCCGCGATCGCCACGCCGATCCCCGTGCCCGGCTCGACGCCGACCGTGCTGCTCGACGCCGGGGCCAATGCCGAGGTGCAGCCCGACTGGCTCGTGCAGTTCGCGCAGATGGGTGCGGTGTACTCGCGCGACCGGTTCGGCATCGAGCAGCCGCGGGTCGGCCTGCTGTCGATCGGCGAGGAGCCGGGCAAGGGCGACACGCTCCGCAAGGACACCTTCGAGCTGCTCGTCGACGCGCCGGGCATCAGCTTCATCGGCAACGTCGAGGGCCGCGACGTCATGAGCGACCGGGTCGACGTCGTCGTCACCGACGGGTTCACCGGCAACGTCGTCCTGAAGACGCTCGAGGGCGGCATGAAGGCCGTCGTCGCCGCCCTGCTCGACGCCTTCTCCGCCGACGAGTACCGCACCCACGCCGAGGCGCTCATGCCGGCCCTGCTGCCGCTCTACACGTCGCTCGACCCCGAGACCTACGGCGGCGCCGTGCTCCTCGGCGTCGACGGTGTCTGCGTCATCTCCCACGGCTCGTCGAGCCCGACGGCGATCGTCAACGGCATCGTCGTGGCGCGCGAGATGGTCGAGGCCGGGCTCATCGACGAGATCCGCACCACCGTCGCCGCCTGACGGCCCGTCGACCTCACCAGCACCTGCGCCCGCGTACACTCAGCGGCCGTGCCCGCACCCATCACCCGCACGGAGATCTTCGACCTCGTCCGCGACCGGCTCGCCGACATCCTCGAGGTGGAGCCGTCGGTGATCACCGAGGGCAAGTCGTTCGTCGACGACCTCGAGGCCGACTCGCTCGCGCTCATCGAGCTGGTCGAGGCGCTCGAGGAGGCGCTCGCCGACCGAGTCGAGGGGTTCCGGATCGAGGACGAGGACCTCGAGGACCTCAAGACGGTGCGCGACGCCGTCGACTACGTGCACGAGCGCACCGGGGGAGCGTGATCCTGGCCTCGCTCGAGGTCCTCGCCGATCGGCTCGGTCACGAGTTCGACGATCCCGAGCTGCTGCGCCGCGCGCTGGCCCATCGGTCGTGGGTGGCCGAGTCACCCGGCACGGCCAGCAACGAGCGGCTCGAGTTCCTCGGCGACGCCGTGCTCGGCTGGGTGGTGGCCGACCTCGTGTACCGCCGGTTCGGCGAGCTGCCCGAGGGATCGCTCACCGATCTCCGCAAGAGCGTCGTCAACGCCAACGCGCTCGCCGACGTGGCTCGCGCGCTGGGGCTCGGCGAGTTCCTGTCCCTCGGTCGCGGGGAGGACGCCGGTGGTGGCCGCGACAAGCCCTCGATCCTGTCGGACGCGTTCGAGGCGGTGCTCGGCGCCGTCTACCTCGACGGCGGCGCCGAAGCGGCTCGTGCGCTGGTGGAGCGGCTCGTCGGCCCGCGCCTCGACGATGCGGTCGACCGGCTCGACCGACTCGACCACAAGTCGGGCCTGCAGGAGCTCGCTGCCCGGCTCGAGCTGGGCGCGCCGGTCTACGAGGTGACGTCGTCGGGCCCCGACCACGCCAAGGAGTTCGAGGCCGTGGTCACGGTGGGTGACGAGGCGGTGGGTCGCGGCGTCGGCCGGTCGAAGAAGTCCGCGGAGCAGGCGGCGGCCGCGGCCGCGTGGGCCCGGCTCGCGGTCGACTGACGTGCCCGAGCTCCCCGAGGTCGAGACCGTCCGGCGCAGCCTCGCGCCGGGCGTCGTCGGCCGGCGCGTCGTCGCGGTGGAGGTCGGCCGCGACCGGACGGTCCGCCGCACGTCACGCGCCGCGGTCGTCGACGGCCTGGTCGGCACCACGATCCTGGACGCCCGTCGGCGTGGCAAGTACCTGCTGCTCCCGCTCGACAGCGGCGACGAGGTGATGGTGCACCTCCGGATGAGCGGTCAGCTCCTCCTCGTGCCCCCGGACGCGCCACGTGCCCCGCACACGCAGCTCGTCGTGCGCTTCGACGACGATGGCGACGAGCTGCGCTTCGTCGATCCCCGCACGTTCGGCGAGGTGGTGGTGTTCGATCCCGACCACGTGGCCGTCGAGGTGCCCGAGCTGGCGTGGCTCGGCGTCGACCCGATCGCGGACGGGCTCGAGCTGGGCCGGGTGCGAGCGATCCTGCGGTCGCGCCGCCGCCAGCTGAAGCCGCTGCTGCTCGACCAGCACGTGATCGCCGGGATCGGCAACATCTACGCCGACGAGATCCTCCACGTCGCGCGGCTCCGCCCGACCCGGTCGTCGGAGACCCTCCAGCACCAGCGCGGCGCCGAGGCCCGGCTGCACGCCGCGATCCTCGAGGTGCTGACCGCCGCGATCGCCGCCGGCGGG
>JALOLG010000148.1 GCA_025456105.1 Ilumatobacteraceae bacterium
CAGTCTGCGCTGAGCTCGCCGGCGAGCTCGCCGAGCCGGCGCTCGCCGTCGGGCGTCTGGCCGCCACGCTCCAGGAACCGCCGCATCGCGACCCGCGAGGTGGGGTTCGACAGCAGGTCGGCGAAGGCGTGGCCCTCCGAGAGGAGGTGCTCGACCACACCCCGCTCGGCGTGCACGACGCTCGCCTTCGCAGCGGCGACGGCCTCGGCCGGGAAGCCGGCGATGCGGCGCACGAGTCGCTCGACATGGGCGTCGAGGTCGGGCTGCGCCAGCACCCGGTTGACCCATCCCCACCGCTCGGCCGTGGCGGCGTCGATGTCGTCGCAGCCGAGGATCACCTCGAGCGCTCGGCCCCGACCGACGAGGCGCGGCAGGCGCACGGTGCCGCTGCCGCCCGGGATGATCCCGAGCGCCACCTCGGGCTGGTTGAACACGGCGTCGGGGGTGGCGAACCGCATGTCGCAGCTGAGCGCCACCTCGCTGCCGCCGCCGCCCACGCGACCCTCGATCACGGCGATGGTGGGCTTGGGCATGGTGCGGAGGGTCTCGCACATGCGGTGGAACGCGTTGGGCTCGCTCGTGGGCTCCTGGTCGGTGGGGAACCCGAGGATCGCCTCGACGTCGAAGTGGGCGACGAACCACTCGGGGTTCGCGGAGCGCAGCACCACCGCTCGCACCTCGGGAGCGTTGGCCAGCTCCTCGACCGCGACGGCGAGCTCGACGAACACGCCGAGGGTCATCAGGTTGATGGGCGGGTGGTCGACGACCACCGTGGCCACGCGGTCGGCCACCTCGACGCGGACGTGCTCGCTCACAGCAGCTGCAGCAGGGCCTCGCGCGTGGCGCCCGCCTCGTCGGGGGTGCCGGGGAACGACACGGCGGCGAAGTCGGTGACGCCGATCGATGCGAGCGAGCCGATGCGTTCGACCACCTCGTCGGCCGTGCCCACGATCGCGATGTCGGCCGGCCCGGCCGCGCCCTCGCGATCGAGCATCGCCCGGTAGCTCGGCAGCTGCCCGTAGATCGCGAACACGTTCGCCGCCCGCTCGTGCGCGGCGGCGATGTCGGTGGTGACGCACACCGGGAGCGCTGCGATCACCCGCGGGGCGGGGCGACCGGCCGCCTCGGCGGCCGCGGTGATGGTGGGCACCGTGTGGTCGGCGAGGGTGCGCGGCCCGGTGCACCAGGTGAGCGTGCCGTCGGCCAGCTCGGCGGTGGCCTTGAGCATCTGCGGGCCGAGCGCCGCGACGACGATCGGGAACGGCGTGCCACCCGGGACGGCGACGGCAGCATGGGTGCGATAGGCCTCGCCGTCGAACCCGACCGCCTCGCCGCGCGAGAGCGGACCGAGGATCGACAGGTAGTCGCGCAGGTGGCGCACGGGCTTGTCGAAGCTCATGCCCATCATCGACTCGATCACCACCTGGTGGCTGAGCCCGATGCCGAGGCACAGCCGGCCCCCCGTGGCGGCGTTCACGGAGAGCCCCTGCTGGGCGAGCATCATCGGGTGCCGGGGGTAGGTGGGCACCACGCTCGTGCCCAGCTCGATGCGGGGCACCTCGCGCCCCACGATCGCGAGCACAGTGAGCGCGTCGTGGCTGAAGATCTGCGGCGCCCAGTAGCTGGCGTAGCCGTCGGCCTCCACCTGCTTGGCCTCGGCGACGACGTCGTCGATCGTGCCCGACTGGATGGCTCCCCCGAAGTACCCGATGCGCATGGCGCGCACCGTAGCCCGCAGCAGCGCGCTCCCCGACCGCCGGGGCACCGGTACGCTCGAGTGGTCCGATGAGCACGACACGCCGACTCGCCCTGGCCGTGCTCGGCCTGATCGTGGCGCTGCTGGCAACACCTTCGCCGGTCCACGCCCACGCCTCGCTGGTCGGTGTCGCCCCCGCCGACGGCGCTGTGGTCGAGGAGCCACCGGCAGTCGTCGAGATCACCTTCGACGAGTCCGTGTCGCTCACGGGTGGCGACGCGCGCGCCCTCGACGACACCGGTGCCGAGGTGTCGACCGGTGCGAGCGCGTCGGGCTCGGTGGTGTCGGTCGCGCTGCCGCCGTCGCTCCCCGAGGGCACCTACGTCGTGACCTGGCGCGTGATCTCCGGTGACTCACATCCCGTGAGCGGTTCGTCGGTGTTCCACGTGGGCGAGCCGTCGGTGTCGGTCGACGAGGCGCTGGCCGTCGCGGGCGACGCTCCCTCCGCCGGACCCGGCGTCCGCGGCCTCGCCGCGGTCACCACGGCCGTCGGCTACCTGGGTGTGCTGGTGGCAGTCGGCGTGGTGTGGTTCCGGCTGCTCCCGGCGCGCGACGTCGGGTTCCGGACCGACCGCCAACTGGCCGTGCTCCGCCGCCGGGCGGTCCTCGTGGGTGCTGCCGGTCTGGTGGTGTCGGTGCCGTTCCGCATCGCACGGATCGGCGGCGGACTCGACTCGCTCGGCGACGAGGCGTTCCTCCGCGCCAACCTCACGGGCGCGCTCGGCTGGTCGATCGGCGTCACCATCGTGGGGCTCGCGCTGCTGACGGGGGTGGTGGGGCGTCCCGGGAACGGGCGCGACGCGATGGTCGCGGTCGCCGGCGCGTCGATCGTCACCCTCTCGGGCTTCGTGATCGAGGGACACACCCGCACGGTGGACCCCGTCGGCGCGATGGTGGGTGGCGCGCTCGTCCACACCGCCGCGGCGGCGCTGTGGGCGGGCGGAGCGATCGGCCTCGCCCTGGTGCTCCGGCGCGCCGACGACGACACACCGACGATCGCGGCCGTGGTGCGCCGCTTCTCCGACCTCGCCGTCGTGTCCGTCGGGGTGGTCGCGCTCACCGGGGGCCTGCTGGCCTGGCTGGTCCTGCCGGAGCCGAGCGACCTCGTCGACACCGGCTACGGCGTCGCCCTGCTCACGAAGATCGCCCTCGTCGGTGTGCTCGTGGGGATCGGCGCCTACAACCGCTTCCGGCTGGTGCCGCCCGTGCCCGCCCCGGCGCCGGTCGGCGCTGATGTCGGCGGCGACCCCACGGCGCTCGGGCGGATCCGCCGGACCGTGGGTGTCGAGGCCGTGCTGATCGTCGCGGTCGTCGTGGCCACCGCGGTGCTCGTCGCCCGCTCGCCGGTCCCCGCGACCGCCGAGGCGACCGGGACCGGCGCGCCCGACGCGCAGGTGGTCGAGATCGACCTCTCCGACGGCGGGCGGGCGGTCACCACCGTCGATCCCGTCCGTGTCGGCGCGAACGACCTGTTCGTCGTCGTGCGCAGCCCCGACGGCCAGCTGCTCGACCCGATCGAGCCGATCCGCGTCGAGCTCCGCCAGCCTGCGCTCGCGGTCGGCCCGATCACGCCGACCGCGCACGAGCTGTCGACCGGCACCTTCCACGTTCCGGTGGAGCTCCCGCTCGCCGGGACGTGGCAGCTCGACGTGTCGGTGCGGGTGAGCGAGTTCGACGAGTCGACCGGCACGGGTTCGATCGAGATCGCCCCCGACTGAGGGCCGGGCGTCAGCTCGCGGGCGGCGTGCGACGGCGGACGACCACGACGGCACCGGCCACCACGGCGACGGCCGCCACGACCAGAGCGACGACGACGAGCGTGCTGCCCGAGTCGGAGTCCGTGTCGTCGGTGTCGACCGTGTCGTCGGTCGCGACCAGGTTCGGCTCCGACGTGGGAGCGCTCGCCGGCGGCTCGGTCGTGACCGCCGAGGTCGCCACCGGGGCCTGCGTGGTGGCGGGCGTCGACGGCGCAGTCGCCGGTGCGTCGGTGGCCGCCGGCGCGGCGGTGGTCGGCGGTGGGGTGGCGGTGGTGGTGGTCGGCGCGTCGACGTCGACGATCGCGACCAGCTGGTCGCGCCCGGGCGCGTCGGGCGCGACGTCGTCGATGGTCGCCGCCGGCGGTTCACCGGGCCGCAGCACCAGCAGGCGGGGCGCCGGGTACTCGGCGGCCGGATCGCCGCTGATCCATGCCAGCTCCTCGCCGTTCTCACAGCGCTGCACCGCCGGGAACAGCAGCAGATCACCCGGCGTGCCGGGCACGACGAACTCGATCGGGAAGCTGCCGACCTGGTCCGCGGGCAGCGACCCACCGGTCCAGGCGAGGACCGTGTTGCCGCTGCCGTCGGGCTCGGCCGTGGCCGACCAGCCCTCGACGGTGCCGGCGACCGCTCCCTCGAACGGCGCTCGGATCCGCACCTCGATCGTGGGCGAGTCCCCGCACCCGTGCGTGGGCTGCAGGCGCACGACCGCCTCGTCGCCGACGGCGACGGCCACCACGTCGGTGGTGGTGTGGGCCGACGCGGTCGCCGGCCAGAGTCCGAGCGACAGGGCGATCAGGGCGACGATGCGGCGCAGCACGGCACGAACGCTAGGCCGGGGCGCCGCCGGCGCGGCGGCGCAGGTAGGCACCCGCCGCCGCCCGCGCCTCGGGATCGCGCAAGGCGGCCACCAGGCCATCGGCATCGGCCCAGGCCCCCGCGGTCGAGGCGAGCGCCTCCTTGGCCTCCACCACCTGCCGCTTCGTCGCCCGCACCACGCTCGGCGCCTTGAGGGCGATCGAGCCGGCCAGCGCATCGACCTCATCGTCGAGCCGCTGCGCCGACACCACCCGGTTCACGAGCCCGGCCCGGTGGGCCTCCTCGGCGTCGAAGGGTCGACACGTGAGCACGAGCTCGAGCGCCAGCGCCGGGCCCACCTCGCGCACGAGTCGTGGCACACCGCCCCACGCGAGCGGGATGCCGAGATCGACCTCGGGGATCGAGAAGCGCGAGTCGTCGGCGGCGATGCGGAGGTCGCACGCCGCGGCGAGCACGACGCCGCCACCCACGCAGTGCCCGCGGATCGCCGCGATCGTCACGGCCCGCATCCGCTCGACCGATTCGGCCATCACCCGACCCAGGTCGGCGCTCGCCCGCGAGGCCGCGGTGTCGTCGGCCCCGACGCCGGCGAACTCCCGCAGGTCGAACCCGGCGGAGAATGCGCGGCCCGCTCCGCTCACCACCACCACGGTGGCGTCGGTGGTGTCGAACCAGCGTGCCGCATCGGCGATCTCGGTGAGCGCGGTCGTGCCGAGCGGGTTGAGCACCTCGGGCTGGTCGAGCGTCAGGCGCCCGATCCGCCCGTCGAGCGCGACCCGGAGGGTCGTGAAGGCAGGTTCATCCATCCCGACAGCCTCGCAGTCCACCGGGGAGGCAGGGCGGAAAGGGAGAGAGCCACCCCGGAGGGTGGCTCTGACCGGTGATCTTGGCAGCCCGTACGG
>JALOLG010000149.1 GCA_025456105.1 Ilumatobacteraceae bacterium
TGCGACACGCCGGCCCGGAACCGATCGGGGCCGAGGTACTGCTCGAGCATGCGGAGCAGCGCGCCGCCCTTCTGGTACGTGAGCACGTCGAACATGCCCTCGGCGTCCTTCGGCGAGCGGACCTCGAACTCCACCGATCGGGTCGACGACAGCGTGTCGGTCTCGAACGCCACGCTCCGCTCGGTGCCGAACGAGGTCCAGCGCTGCCACTCCGGGCGGTACGCCTCGCAGCAGGCCAGCTCCATGAACGTGGCGAACGCCTCGTTGAGCCAGATGCCGTTCCACCAGCGCATCGTGACCAGGTCGCCGAACCACATGTGCGCGAGCTCGTGCGCGACGACGTCGACGACGTTCTGCTGCTCCATCTGGGTGGCGGTCGCAGGGTCGACCAGGAGCAGGTTCTCGCGGAAGGTGATGCACCCGAGGTTCTCCATCGCGCCCGCCGCGAAGTCCGGGAGCGCGACGAGGTCGATCTTGTCGCTCGGGTACGGGATGCCGTAGTAGTCCTCGAACCACTGCAGGCTGAACACGGCGGTGTCGAGCCCGTACTGAGCGAGGTGCGCCTTGCCGGGCACGTGCACCACCCGGATCGGGGTCCCTCGCACGTCGACGGGCTCGGTGGCCTCGAGTGGCCCGACCACGAACGCCACCAGGTACGTGCTCATCACCATCGTGTCCGCGAACGTGACGGCCACCCGGTCGCCCCGCTGCTCACGCGCGATCTCGCCGGTGTTGGCGATCGCGAGCAACGACGGGTCGATCACCAGCGTGATGCCGAACACCGCCTTCATCTCGGGCTCGTCCCAGCAGGGGAACGCCCGACGGCAGTCGGTGGCCTGCATCTGCGTCGTGGCGATCACCCGCTCGACGCCGTCGGCGTCGCGGAACGTGCTGCGGTAGAAGCCGCGGAGCTTGTCGTTGAGGATGCCGCTGAAGGAGATCGCGACCCGGTGGGCACCGGCCGACAGCGGCGTCGCCGGCACGATCGTCATCCGCTCGGTGGGCTCGTCGAGCGTCCAGCTCGCAGCGACGCCGTCGATCTCGCACGAGTGGATCGTGAGCTCGATCGCGTTCAGCACCAGCGACGTGAGCCCTTCGGTCGCCACGTCGACGTCGATCGAGACCGAGCCGTCGAAGGTCGCGGCGTCGAGGTCGGGCACGAGCTCGACCGCGTAGCGGCGGGGGACCGCGTCGTGCGGGAGGCGGTACGGGTCGATCGTGTGGGTGTCGGTCGTGGGCGTGTCGGTCACCCCGACATCATGCCGAACGATCGGATGTCATCGAGCACCTCGCCCGGATGGCCGGCCACGTCGGTGACCTCGTACACCTTGCGCACGATCCCGTCCGGATCGATGAGGAACGTGTGGCGCCGCGGGAAGTCGGCCCACTGCTCGTCGGGCGACTTCTTCACGCCGTAGGCCTCGCCGACCTCGCGCGTGACGTCGGAGAGCAGCGGGTATCCGAAGCCCTGGGCCTCGGCGAACGCCCGGTTCTCGTCGACGGTGTCGAACGAGGCGCCGAGGATGACCGCCTCGGCAGCGGCGAAGTCGGGGCTTCGATCACGGAAGCCCTGGCCCTCGATCGTTCAACCGGGCGTCGACGCCTTGGGGTACCACCACAGGGCGACCCAGCGGCCGGCGAGCTCGTGCAGCGACACCACGTTCCCGTGGTGGTCGGGGAGGCTGAAGTCGGGAGCGGGAGCGCCTTCGGAGACCATCAAGGCGAGACGGTAGCGTCCCGGGAGTGGTGCTGCCGGCCGGTCGCGACGATGCTCGCTTCGACACCCGATTCGATGTCGTGGGGATCGGCAACGCGCTGGTCGACGTGATCGCGCACGCCGACGACGGCTTCCTCGACGAGCACGGACTCGTCAAGGGCTCGATGACGCTCGTCGAGACCGAGCGGGCGGTGCAGCTCTACCGGGCGCTCGGCTCAGCCGTCGAGATGAGCGGCGGCTCGGCCGCCAACACCATGTGCGGCGTGGCCAGCTTCGGCGGGCGGGCGGCCTACGTGGGCAAGGTGAGCGACGACGACCTGGGCGATGTGTTCGGCCACGACCTGCGCGCCGTCGGGGTCACGTTCCGCCCGGGCGGGCCGGCCGATGGGGTGCCCACGGGGCGCTGCATCATCGTGGTCACGCCCGACGCCCAGCGCACCATGAACACCTACCTCGGGGTGTCGAGCCTGCTGTGCGTGCCCGACGTCGACGAGGCCACCATCGCCGCCGGCCAGGTCCTCTACATGGAGGGCTACCTGTTCGACCGCGACGATGCGAAGGACGCGTTCCGCCATGCGGCAGCCGTGGCGCACGCGAGTGGCCGACGGGTGTCGCTCACGCTGTCCGATTCGTTCTGCGTCGACCGCCACCGCGACGACTTCCGCGACCTCGTCGCCGACGAGGTCGACCTGCTGTTCGGCAACGAGGCCGAGCTGCTGTCGCTCTACGAGACGGAGTCGTTCGACGAGGCCATCCGGCAGCTGCGCGGCCACTGCCCGATGGCGGTCGTCACCGCCGGCGCGCACGGCTCGTACGTGATCACCCACGACGAGGTGCTGCACGTGCCGGTGGAGCCGGTCGAGCGGGTCATCGACACCACCGGTGCGGGCGACCTGTACGCCGCCGGGTTCCTCTACGGGCTCACCCACGGCCGCGACCTGCGCACGTGCGGGCGGCTCGGCTCGATCGCGGCGGCCGAGGTGATCTCCCACGTGGG
The DNA here is from genome assembly GCA_025456105.1 of Ilumatobacteraceae bacterium. GTDB lineage: Bacteria > Actinomycetota > Acidimicrobiia > Acidimicrobiales > Ilumatobacteraceae. The sequence continues at coordinate 2,715 of JALOLG010000149.1, forward strand.
GCCGCGACCGCTGGTGGAGCTGAAGGAGCTGGTGTGAGCATCCCCGAGCAGTGGCTGGCCGCCGAGCCCGACGACGACATCCGCGCCGAGCTCCAGGCGCTCGTCGACACCGGCGGCGACGAGCTCGCGGCCCGCTTCGCCGGCCGCCTGCAGTTCGGCACGGCGGGGCTCCGCGGCGCGATCGGCGCCGGTCCGCTGCGCATGAACCGGCTCGTCGTCCGCCAGGCCGCCGCCGGGCTCGCCGCGCACCTGCTCGCCGAGGAGCCCGATGCCGCCACCCGCGGCGTGCTGATCGGGTTCGACGCACGTCGCAAGAGCGACGTGTTCGCGCTCGACACGGCGTGCGTCCTGGCGGCTGCCGGGGTGCGGGCCGTGCTGTTCGACCGTCCGGTCCCCACACCGGTCGTCGCGTGGTCGATCACCGACCTGGGCGTCGCTGCCGGGGTCGTCGTCACCGCGTCCCACAACCCGCCGGCCGACAACGGCTACAAGGTGTACCTCGGCACCGGCAGCCAGATCGTGCCGCCGCACGACACCCGCATCGCCGCCCGCATCGACGCGATCGATCCCACCGCCGTGCCGCTCGCGGCGGCCGATCACCCGCTGATCGAACGGATCGGAGCCGACCAGGTGGAGCGGTACGTCGCCTCGGTGCCCGCCGTCCGGCGCCGGCCGGACGTCGCGGGGGTCACGGTCGCGTACACCGCCATGCACGGGGTCGGCGGCGAGGTGCTGCTGCGCGCGTTCGCCGCCGCCGGCCTGCCCTCACCCGTGGTGGTGCCCGAGCAGCAGGAACCCGACGGCACGTTCCCCACGGTGTCGTTCCCGAACCCGGAGGAGCCGGGAGCGATGGACCTCCTGCTCGCGGTGGCCGCGTCGTGCGGCGCCGACGTGGCGCTGGCCAACGACCCCGACGCCGACCGGCTCGGTGCGGCGATCCCCACACCCGACGGCGGCTGGCGCCGCCTCGGGGGCGACGAGATCGGCTGGCTGCTCGCCGACCACATCCTGCGCAACGGCGAGGGTGACGACCGTCTCGTGGTGACCACGCTGGTGTCGTCGTCGCTGCTCGCCGACCTCGCCGCGTCGTACGGCGTCCACTCGGCCGAGACGTTCACGGGCTTCAAGTGGATCGGTCACACGGTGCTCGAGCGGCCGGACCAGCGCTTCGTGTTCGGGTACGAGCAGGCGCTCGGCTACCTCGTGGCAGAGCGGCCGCTCGACAAGGACGGCATCAGCGCAGCCGTGCTGTTCGCCGAGATCGCCGCCGTCGCGGCCGCCGAGGGCACCACGCTGCAGGCTCGCCTCGACGATCTCGCCGCCCGGTTCGGTCGGCACCTCATCGCCGAGCGCTCGGTGCGCATGGACCCGGCGGTCGGTGCTGCCGCGGTGCGGTCGATGCTGGAGTCGCCGCCGTCCGAGCTGGGCGGACGGACGGTCGTCGAGGTCGTGTCGTTCCCCGAAGCCGACCTGCTGCGCCTCAGGCTGGAGGGCGGCGTGCGCGTGCAGATCCGGCCGAGCGGCACCGAGCCGAAGGTGAAGCTCTACGGCGAGGGGGTCGACGTCGATCCGGCGCCGCTGCTCGATGCGCTCGCGGTCGAGCTCGAGCGGGTCGCCGGCAGGTAGAGCGCGAAGCGCGAGTTCGTCCACGCGCGCTCGAAGCGGCCGTCGGCCTCGATCCACTCGATCTCCGGGTCGGAGAGCTCGAGGACCACGGCGTCGACGCGGTCGGCGACGCGCTCGACGGGCCAGTACCGGCTCGCCTGCAGCGCCCGCCGGTCGGTGCGCTGGGTCATCGCCCGCGCCTTGAAGAAGCCGACCACGTCGTCGGGCTCGGTGAGATCGCGCACCGCCTCGAACATCTCGAGCGAGGCGGGGTGATCGGGCCCCCACTCCACCATCCCGGCGGCGCGGAAGTCGCTCGCGCTCTCGACCTGCTGCGACGCGCGGACGACGTTGCCCGTCACCAGCAGGCCGAGCAGGACGGCCACGACGGCGAGGGCGCCGGCCGGTCGCCACGAGCGGAGCGATGCCAGCCTGGTGACGAGCCAGCACATGCCGACGATCGCGAGCAGCAGCAGCACCGGGCCCACGGCCGCGACGTAGCGCGACCCCGGGTACCGGAAGCTGCCACCGATCGCGAACACCGCGACGACGAACCCGATCAGACCGGCGTCACGCAGGCGGTGGTCGGTGAGCGCCAGCACCGCGCCGATCGCGGCACCCACGAGCAGCACCCCGACGGCGATCGCCCCGACCAGCCAGCTGCCGAGCACCGTGGGTGTCTCGGTGGGCACGTCCTTCAACCCGATGCTCTCGAGCACGTGCCCGAGGTGGTCCGGGAGGAACCGCAGCGTGTTGAGCAGGCTCGTGCGGGTGTAGCTGGGCACGAGCGTCGACGGCAGCACCACCTGCAGGAACGCCACGACACCGAGCCACGCCAGGTGCGGTGCCGCGCAGCGATCGTGGCGAGGCCCTCGCGCCGCACCGTGAACGCGCTGGCCGAGACCGCCCCGGCGGCGAGCAGCGGCCACACGGGTGCGCCGACGGTGACGAGGGCGTCGCGGACCCGGCGGCGGTCGAACACGGCGAGCGTCACGAACGCCGCGGCCAGGAACGGCAGCTCGCTCTGGATGAGCTCGCTCCACCGCAGGTACTGCGGTGACATGGCCAGCACCGC
>JALOLG010000150.1 GCA_025456105.1 Ilumatobacteraceae bacterium
CCACCGTCGGCGAGGGCCTCATCGCGGACCTGCGCACCGCGCTGTTCGAGAAGGTCCAGCGGATGCCCGTGGCGTTCTTCACGCGCACACCCACCGGCGCCATCATCAGCCGGCTCAACAACGACGTGATCGGCGCCCAGACCGCCGTCACGTCCACGCTCGGCAGCGTCGTGTCGAACGTCGTGGTCCTCGTCACCACGCTCACCACCATGCTGCTGCTCGAGTGGCGCCTCACCCTGCTCGCGCTCGTGGTGCTCCCGCTCTTCGTCGTCCCCGCCCGGCGGGTCGGCCGGCGGCTGCAGGACATCTCCCGCGAGCAGATGCAGCACAACGCGGTGATGAACACCCAGATGACCGAGCGGTTCAACGTGTCCGGCGCGATCCTCGTGAAGCTGTTCGGCAACCTGCACCGCGAGACGGCGCAGTTCCGCCGTCAGGCCGCCGCCGTCCGCGACGCGGGGGTGAAGTCGGCCATGCTCGGACGCGTCTTCTTCGTCGCCCTCGGGCTGGTCGCCGCGCTCGGCGCCGCCGCCATCTACGGCGTCGGGGCGTTCATGGTCGTCGACGGCGACATCACCTCGGGCACGCTCGTGGCGCTCGCCGCACTGGCCGCTCGGGTGTACCAGCCGCTCACCGGGCTCACGAACGCCCGCGTCGACCTGATGACCTCGATGGTGAGCTTCGACCGCGTGTTCGAGGTGCTCGACGCGCCCGAAGCGATCCGCGAGCGCCCGGGTGCGATCGACCTCGTCGACCCCCGCGGTGAGGTGGAGCTCGACGACGTCGTGTTCCGCTACCCGCCCGCCTCCACCTCGGCGATCCGCTCCATGGAGCAGATCACGGCACTCGAGGCCGACCCCGACCGCGACGTGCTCTCGCACCTGACGCTCCACGTCGCCCCGGGCGAGACCCTCGCGCTCGTCGGCGCATCGGGGGCCGGCAAGTCGACGCTCGCCTCGCTGATCCCCCGGCTGTACGACGTCACCTCGGGCGTGGTGCGCATCGACGGCCACGACGTGCGCGACCTCACCCTCGACTCGCTGCACGCCGCGATCGGCGTGGTGTCGCAGGACCCGCACCTGTTCCACGAGTCGATCGGCGCCAACCTCCGCTACGCCCGCCCCGACGCCACCGACGCCGAGCTCGAGGCGGCCTGCCGGGCGGCCCGCATCCTCGACACGATCGCCGCGCTGCCCGACGGCTTCGACACCGTCGTGGGCGAGCGCGGCTACCGGCTGTCGGGCGGCGAGAAGCAGCGCCTCGCGATCGCCCGCTTGCTGCTCAAGGACCCGGCGGTGATGATCCTCGACGAGGCCACCAGCCACCTCGACAACGACAACGAGGCCCAGGTGCAGGCGGCGCTCGACACGGCGATGCACGGCCGCACGGCGATCGTGATCGCCCACCGGCTCTCCACCGTGCGCGACGCCGACCGCATCGCCGTCCTCGACGGCGGCCGCATCGTCGAGCTCGGCACCCACGACGAGCTCGTCGCACGCAACGGCGTGTACGCCGCCCAGCTCCGCGCCGGCGACCTCCTCGGCGTCTGACCGACCCCCGCCCCCGGCAGTCTGGGCTGCAGGTGCCGTCACATGTGATCGCGGTTGCAGCCCAAACGGCGGGGAGGGTGGCGGTGGGGCAGGATGGGCGGGTGAGCCCCGACGAGGTGGAGCGGATCCAGCAGGTGGCCGAGGTGCTGCACCGGGCGGCCAAGCCGCTCAAGGTGCTCGGCGCCGTCGCCTGGCCGGCGAGCGTGCGCGAGGACTTCCTCGCGAGCGGCGGTGAGCGCCTGCCGGAGGTGACCTACGAGCCGTTCGACCCCGACCCCACGCTCGCGCTCATCGCGGAGGCCCGCCGCTCGATCTACCCCGGCGTGATGGTCGACGACTGGCTCGAGGGCATCGCCGCCGACGTCGAGTCGACCGCGCGGCTCCTCGCCACCCGAGGCACCGAGGCGTTCCGCGCCCACGGCCGCACGCTCTACGGCGACCCCACCACACCGCTCCGGTACGACCCCGCCACACCGCTCGATCTCGCCCGGCGCGTCATCGACGTGATCGACGGGCTCGCGTCGTTCAGCACGGCGCTCGCCGAGACTCCCCGCACCACCACCGCCGACCAGGTGGCGAGCGCCCTCGAACCGGTCGTGGCGCGGCACTTCGGTGACGACGCGCCCCGCGTCGAGGTGGTCGACGACCTGTCGGCCAACGCGCTCGCCTCACCGAGCCGCATCCGGATCCGGCGGAGCGCGATGTTCACCGAGCGCGACGCCCAGCAGCTCCTCGAGCACGAGGCCTACATCCACGTCGGCACCTCGCTCAACGGCCGCTACCAGACCGCGCTGCCGATCCTCGGCGTCAGCCACCCCGGCACCACGCGCACGCAGGAGGGCATCGCCGTCTGGGCCGAGCTGATGAGCGGCACGCTCGACCTCGACCGCTTCCGTCGCCTCGCCGACCGCGTGCTCGCCATCCAGATGACCCTCGACGGCGCCGACTTCGTCGAGGTCTTCCGGTGGTTCCGCGAGCGCGGCATCGCCGAGGAGCAGGCCTACGAGAGCACGCGGCGCGTGTTCCGTGGCGGCGTGATCACCGGCGGCGCGCCGTTCCTGAAGGACGTCGTGTACCTCGCCGGCCTGCTCGAGGTCGCGACGTTCGTGAAGGCCGCGTTCGCCGCCGGCCGACTCGACTGCATCCGCCTGCTGTTCGTCGGCAAGGTCGACCTCGCCTCGATCCCCGCCATCGGCGCGCTCGCGAACGCCGGGCTCGTGGAGCGCGCCCGCTACGTGCCGCCGTGGGTGTCCGACCCGCGCGCCGTGCTCGCCGCGCTCACCTGGTCGGTGTTCTCGTCGAGCATCGACTTCGACCGCGTCACTGCTGCCGTGGAGCGGATGCTCGGCCGCACGCCGCGGGTGGAGCTGGCTACTGCACCTCCCACGACGACACCCCGTACGCCCCACTCGGGTTGATGCGCACGATGGCCGTCGAGGTCATCCCGCCGGCCGATCGCGACTCGATGCGGATCACCCGCTGCAGCACGGCGTCGACGAAGCCGATCGGGAGGCTGCCCGGCCCGTTCGCCCGGCCGTCGGCGAGCGACAGCACCCCAGCGGCGACCCCACCCTCCAACGAGACCGCCGGGTGCCCGGCCGGGTTGGTGACGGCGACGTGGCCCTGCGGCACGACCACGTAGCCCGGGACCACGACCCGTGTGCCGGCGCTCTCGATGTCGACGTCGAGGATCGGGTCGGGCAGGAACGGCGGCGCGACGGGAACGGTGGGCGGCGGCGGATCGGCGGGAGCCGCCGGGCCACCCGCTGCCTCGACGTCGGTCGCGGGGGGTGCGACCGACGTCGAGGATGCCGGCGGGGAGTCACCGATCTCGTTGGTCGCCACGACCTCGAACGCGTACCCGAGGTAGCTCGTGAGCGGCAGCGGCCCCGGCGTGCCGAAGATCTTCGACAACGAGCGGATGGTGCAGGACGTGGGCGGTGGGTCGTTGCGGAACGAGGTGGTCGAGCACGCACCCACCGGCGTGGTCTCCACCACGGGCACGGCCAGCGACGTCTGGTACACCCGGTAGGCCCGCACGGTGTAGCCCCGGATCGCGGAGCCGCCGTCGGCGGTGGGCGCGGTCCACGACACGCCCATCGCCTCGGCGTAGGGGGTCGGCGTCACCGCCGTCGGCGCCAGCGGCACCACGAGATCGGGCGACGACGCGACCGGCGTGACGGCGTTCGAGGGGTCGGACTTCGGTGACGTGCCGATGCCGTTCGTCGCGGTCACGGTGAACGTGTACGGCTCGGTCGGACCGAACGGGACGCCGCGGACGACGCACGACAGCGCACCGTCGGTGACGCAGCTGCGGGCGATGCCCGTCGGCGTCTCGATCCGGGCCTCATAGGCGGTGATGGTGGAGCCACCGATCACCTCGGGCTCGGTCCACGACACCCGCACCGCACCATCGCCGACCGGATCGTCGAGCTCGGCGGCCACGACCGCACGCGGCGCCGTCGGGGGCCGCGGCTCGGCCGTCAGGTTCGACGGCACGTAGCGCTTCGACGTGGCGGACACCACGCCGCTCGGCGTCTGCACGCTCGAGAGCGGCATGCGGATCACGCCGGGCACCAGCAGCTCACCGCCGTTCGGCTCCGGATCCTCGTCGCCGTTCACCGACATGATCGACACACCCGCCGACGGGTCGGGCAGCTGCCCCGTGGGGGCCGGCGTCACGTAGCGCTGGTTGAACGTGAACGAGATCGACGAGTCGGCGGCGTCGTCGACCACGAGCCGGCCGTCCTGGCCGAACACGAACGTCGCGCCGAGCCCCGTCACGTTGTGGGTGCCGGGCGCGTTGACCGCGTAGAACACGGCCTCCTGGTCGGTGGTGCAGCCGTCGACCAGACCCTGGCCGGCCACCACCGTCGCGCCGGCCTCCACCCGCACCGGCCGCTCGAAGTAGTAGATGCCGCTGGCGAAGTAGATCGGGTCGGGACCAGCGAGCACGAGCTCGTCGGTGTAGGTGCCGGGGAAGTACACCCGGCACGCAGGCAGCCCCGCCGGCATCTGCCAACCGGCGGGCGGACGGCGATCGAGGCCCTGCACCGGCAGGTGCGGGAGCCACAGCCGGTCGAGCTCGGGCTCGACGGTGGCCAGCGAGGTCCACCAGTCGACGTCGTTGGCCGCGGTGTCGGCGGCCGACGGCTGGATGTGGGTGCCGGCCAGCTCGGGCGGCACGCTCGTGCCGAGCTGGATCGACACCGCACCGGCCGGGATCGGCAGCGGGTCGCCGTTCTCCTGCGACGCCGTGAGTGACGTGATCGTCTCGACGAGCGTGCACGTGGTGGTGACACCGAGCGAGAGGTTGGGGTCGCCGAGCGCCGTCGGCGACGCCGACGTGCAGGTGTCGAACACCAGGCCCGGCTGCGCCAGCGCGACCCGCAAGCCGGCCTTGGCCGCCTCGGTGTCGCGCGTCTTGTCGGTGAGCACGCTGTTGGCCTTGAGCACCGACACCGCGTAGTCGAGCACCGGCACGATGATCAGACCGGCGATCACCAGCAGCAGCAGGACGAGCGGGGGCGCGGCCCCCTCGTCGCGCCGCTCTCGGCTCAGCTGACGGTCAGCGTGCACGACACGGCCTCGTTC
>JALOLG010000151.1 GCA_025456105.1 Ilumatobacteraceae bacterium
GTGCCCATCCGCCGTGGCGACTGCACGGTGCACAACGAGCGGGTGCTGCACGGCTCGGGCGGCAACCACACGAGCGGGTTCCGGCGCGCCTACGTCATCGCGTACCGGTCGCGTGACACGATCCGCATCGAGCGCGAGCTCGGATTCACCCACAGCCACAACGACGAGCCCGAGGTGCTCGACGCCGTCGGGGTGGCCGACGAGACCACGGGAGGTCGTCCATGAGCGAGGTGCTCGAGATCCGCAACGGCGAGGTGCCGCTGCACGTCGAGGTCGATGGCGACCCCGGCGCGCCACCGCTGCTGCTGCTCCACGGCATCACCTCGAGCGGTCGCACCTGGGAGTGGTTCGTGCCCCGCCTCGCCGAGCGCCATCGGGTCCTGCGCCTCGACTTCCGCGGTCACGGCCGATCGGGTCGGGCGCCGGGCGCGTACGACGTGGCGGGCTACGTGTCCGATGCCGCGGCGGCGTGCGAGCAGGCGGTCGGCGGTCCGTGCGTCGTCATGGGGCACTCGCTGGGCGGTGGGACGGCCGTGACGCTCGCCCAGCTGCACCCGGAGTGGGTCAGCGCGCTGGTGCTCGAGGACCCGCCGATCGCCCCGGCCGACGACCACGCTGCGCTCGACGACAACTCGCTGATCGAGGCGTTCCGCCTGATGCGCGAGATGGTGCCGCAGATGCAGGCGGGCGGGATGACGGTCGACGCGCTCGCCGGGCTGCTGGCCGGCATGCCCACGGCCGCCGGACGGTCGATGGCCGAGTCGGTGCACGCCGACGCGATCACCGCCACTGCCGCGTCGCTGCTCGACCTCGATGCCGCCGTGCTCGACCCGCTCCTCGAGCGGAGCATCCGGCCCGTCTTCGACCCGCACCATCCGCTCGACGTGCCGACGCTGCTCATCACCGCCGACCCGGCATCGCCCGACTGCGTCGCGCGCCCGGCCGACGTCGCCCGCCTGACCGCAGCCTCGACGACGGTCGAGGTGGTCACCCCGCCCGGCGCGACCCACCTCATCCACGACGAGCTGACGCACCGCGACGCGTTCGCCGCGGCCGTGCTGGCGTTCCTGCAGCGGGTGCGCGCCTGAACCTCACCTCGGGGTGATCGTCGATGGGTGGTGGTGAACCCGGCGTCGAGAGCGGCTCGACCGTGTCCGCCGGCAGTCCAGGGGCGGAGGTCCAGCGCCGGTCAGCCGGACGTCACGTCGCGGCGGTGTTCGGGCGAGGCCGGTAGCGGTAGCCCACGCCGCGCACGGACTCGATCGGCGACGTGGCCGGATCGCTCCAGCCGAGGCGCTTCCGGAGGCGGAGCACGGCGAACTTCACCCGCTCGGGGCCGATCCCCACGGGATCGTGCCAGGCGATCTCGAGGAGCTGCGCCGGGGTGAGCACGAGACCGGGACGTCGCACGAACGCGTTGAGGAGGCTCCACTCGATCGGTGTGAGCGCCACTGGCCGGCCCTCCACCCATGCCTCCCGACGGTCATGGTCGAGCCGGACCAGGCCGTCGTCGACCACGTCGGCCGTCGCCGCCGAGGCGCTCGTGCGACGCAGCAGGGCGACGCTCCGGGCGATCAGCTCGCGATTGCTGAACGGCTTGGTGAGGTAGTCATCGGCTCCGCCCAGGAGGCCGGCCACCTTGTCGTCCTCGCGCGTGCGGGCGGTGAGGAGCAGCACCGGGACCGTGCTCACGTCGCGGATCCGGTTCAGCACCTCGAACCCGTCGAGACCGGGGAGTCCGATGTCGAGCACCACGAGGTCGACCTTGCCGTCGAACAGTGCCCGGAGCGCGCTGCGCCCGTCGGGGACCGTCGTCACGCCGAAGCCAGCGTGCCGGTAGACGCCCTCCAGGACGATCCGCAGATCGGGGTCGTCGTCGACGACGAGGACGTGGTGCTCCGGCATCGGTGGGTTCGCTCGGGGATGGTTCGCAAGTGCGGTGCGGGTGCGAGACACTAGCGACGGCGGGAGCGACGCGGCGCCCCCGGCCGGGAGGAGGGACGTGGTGATGGGGGAGCGGCAGGCCGCCGCCGGGGACGAGGCGCGGGCCGATGCGGAGATCTCCGCCTCCCCGACGGCGGCGATCGTGATCGACGCCGACGGGGTGGTCCGGGCGTGGAGCGACGTCGCCACGGAGCTGTTCGGGCATCCCGCCGCCGCAGCGATCGGCGTGCCCGTCTCCGAGCTGGTGATCCCCGAGCCGCTGCGCCGGTCTCATGAGGCGTCGCTCGCGCGGGTCCGCCACACCGGGATCTCGAACCGGCTCGGGGGGGTGTACACGCTGCCCGCGCTGCGTGCCGACGGGCACACGTTCGTCGTCGAGATCACCCTCAGTGCCATCGACGTGGCCGGTGAGGAGTGGTACCTGGGTCTCGTCCGGCGACCTGGTCCCGGTTGGGTGCCGACAGCGGCTGAGCCGACATCGGACCTGCTGCGCGAGATCTTCGATCGGGCACCCGAAGCGATCACGATCCTCGACCGCCAGGGGAGGCAGCGGTCGGTGAACCGGGCGGGTGCGCGGCTGTTCGGCTACGGCGACGAGGGCCGCTATCCCGGCGACGGTCGGTCGTTCGTCCATCCCGACGACTTCGAGCGCGTCGCGTCGTACGTCCGGCGCTGGCGATCGCCCGACGGCCCGATCGACGAGCCGATCAGGTACCGCGTGCTCGCGGGAGACGGCACGTGGCGGTGGCTCGAGATGCTCGTGGCGGATCTGCGCGACGTGCCCGCCATCGAGGGGTACGTCGCGTTCTCCCGGGAGGTCACCGGCGACGAGGAGCGTCGGGAGCTGCTCGCGGCGTCGGAGGCGAGGCTCGCCGCGGCCATCGAGAGCCTGCCGGCAGCTGCCGTGATCGAGGACGCCGATCGTCGGATCGCTCACCACAACGCTCGGTTCGCCGAGCTGGCGGGCCGCGATCCCGGTGACGACCTGACCGGCGAGCACGCACCACCTCACCTCGACCGGATCGCCAGCAGGGCGTCGACGTCTGCACAGGTGTCGGCCGACTTCGATCGGGCCGCCTCCGGGTTCGAGTCGCTGACGATCGGTCCGTTCGAGATCGGGTTGCGCACCATCGAGGTGGAGTCGGTGCCGGTCGGCCCCGAGGGGGAGGTGGTCGGCCGTCTCTGGGTGCTCCGCGACGTGACCGAGCGCGTGCTGGCCGAGGCGCGCCTCCGGGAGATCCTCGAGCACGAGCAAGCGGAGCGCCGACTCGCCGAGGAGCGCAACGAGCTGCTGCGCCGGCTCGACCAGGCTCGCCTCGTGCTCGTCTCGAGCGTCTCCCACGAGCTCCGCACCCCGTTGGCGAGCGTCCTGGGTGCCATCGATCACCTGATGTCGCTCGATGCCGCGTCACCCGAGGAGCTCGAGACGTACCTGGGCGTCGCGCAGCGTGCCGGGGTTCGCCTGGCGAGGCTCATCGAGGACCTGCTCACGTTCGGTCGGATCGAGTCGGGCCTCCTGCCCCTCGCGCCGGTGGCCGTCGACCTGCCCGCGCTCGTGCGCGAGGTCGCCCTCGACGCGAGCGTCTCGGCGCGAGATCGCGACGTCACCATCACCGTCGACGCGGTCGACGGGCCGCTCGTATCGGCCGACGACCTGCGGATCCGGCAGGCGATCGGCAACGTCGTCTCGAACGCCGTCAAGTTCGGCCCCGACGGGGGCACCGTCTCCGTGGTGGTGCGTCCGGACGCCACCGGCTGGCACGTCGACGTCCACGACGACGGGCCGGGCATCCCGGCACCGGATCGGGAGCGGGTGTTCGAGCCGTTCGTCCGGCTCCAGAGCCAGGAGCACGCGGCCATCCCCGGTTCCGGGCTCGGGCTCGCGATCGTGCGCGGTCTGCTGGCGCTCCACGGGGGCACCGCCGAGGTGCTCGACGTGCCGGCCGGCACCACGGTTCGCTGCCACGTCCCGATGTCGCCGCCGCCCTGAGCGGGCGCACCCGTGCTGCACCCGGCGCGCACCCGCCCGCGCGCAACATCCCCGCACACTCGTGGTGACCCAACGTCCATCACACAAGGAGCAGACATGGCCACGATCGTTGCGTTCCCCGTCGCATCGCGCGAGCAGGGGGAGGAGGCGCTGGACCGACTCGAGGGCAGGGTCGCCGACGCCGCCCTCATCTACAAGAACAAGCACGGCCGGGTGAAGATCCAGCAGTCGTCCGACATGACCGTCGGCAAGGGCCTCATCCGGGGCGGCCTGATCGGCGCCGCCGTGAGCATCTTCGCCGGCCCGCTGGTCGGCATGGCCGTGGCCGGTGGCGCCGTCGGGGGCGCCTACGGCGCACTCCGCGACAAGGGCGTGAGCGACAAGCTCATGAAGCTCGCCGGGGAGCAGCTCGAGCAGGGCGGTGCGGCGGTGTTCGTCCTGGCTGATGACGACGCTGCATCCTCGCTCCAGTCGGCGCTCGCCGATGCGGGCGTCTCGGAGGTGGAGATCGGTTCGTTCCCCGCCGAGGCCCAGAAGGTCGTCAAGGAAGCCCTCAAGCTCGACGACTGACGTCGTCGGTGGCGGCCGGGTGCACTCCCGGCCGCCACCGATCTGATCACCATGAACACGCTTCCGTTCCTCTCCGACGAGTGGATCGCCGCGGCACGCCGACTCAAGGCCGACCATGCGGGTGATCCGACCGATCAGCCAGGTCTCGTCGTCAACGCCACCGTCACCCGCGTCCCGTTCGGGAACGGGACGCTCACGCTGAGGTCCGACCGCGGCCCGATGATCGGGTGGGAGCCCGGGCACGCCGAGGTCGCCGACTTCGAGCTCGTCGTCGACTACGAGGTGGCTCGCAGCCTGGTCCTCGAGCGCAGCCCGAACGGCCTCGAGCTCGCTCTCGCCGCCGGTGACATCGACGTCGTCGGTGACTTCGACGCGTTCCGGGACTGGTGGCACTCGCGGGTGGGCGACCCGGCGACCGCCGACCTCGAGCGCCGCATCCGCGAGATCACGGCGTGACGGCACGCCCCCGGACGGGCTCCAGCGGCGTGCTCGAACCGCCTGTCCTGCGGTCGCTCGCACGCCTCGGGATCGGAGCGTGGTCGCTCATCGGCGCGAACCTGCTCCTCGAGAAGGTCGTCGAGCCCAAGGTCATGGGTCGCACGCTGCACATCCACCCGCTCGTCGCCGTGACCGTCGTCGCCGTGCGTGCGGTGGCCGAGCTGCGCTCGACCGAGCTGCTGGCCGATCTGGCTGATCGGGCCCGGCCCGCAGTGGAGTCGATCTGGGCGACCGAGCAACCAGGAGGTCCATCGTGATCCGACGTCCGCAGCTCCGGCCGAGCGGTGGTGACGACGGCGACGACGTCGCGAGGAACCTCCGCACGGCCCGCATGGAGGCGTTCAGCGACGGTGTGTTCGCGATCGCCATCACGCTCCTGGTGCTCGAGATCTCGCTCCCCGAGGACGAATCGATCGGTCACGGTCTGCTCACGCTGTGGCCGTCGTACGTCGCGTACGTCACGAGCTTCCTCACCATCGGCGGCGTGTGGCTCTCCCACACCCTCATCACCGAGTACCTGAGCTCGGCCGACGCGATCCTGCTCCGCCTCAACCTGGCGCTGCTGCTCATGGTCTCGTTCCTGCCGTTCCCGTCGCGGCTGCTCGCCGAGTCGATGAACGACACCGAGGATGCGCGGATCGTCGCACCCTTCTACGGCTTGGTGCTGCTCGCGCTCGGCATCCTCGTGTCGGCGATGTGGCGCTACGGCGTGCGGGCGGGCCTCGTCCGCCCCGATGCCGACGACATCGAGGTCCGCTCGATCGGGCGCCGCCTCTCGCCAGCCCTGGGCTTCTACGTCGTCTCCATCGCCATCGGCCTGCTGCTGCCCCGGCTCGCCCCGCTGCTGTACATGGCGATCGCCGTCTACGTCCTCGTACCGATCGCGTCCGGTTATCGGCGGACATGGACGTGACCCGAGCCGGCGAGGTAGATACCTGCCCATGTCCATGAGCAACGAGCGCCTTCCGTTCCTGTCCGACGAGTGGCGCGCTGCGGTGCGCGCGCTCGTCGCCGAGCTCGAGGGGTCGTCGGTCGACCGTCCGGGTCTCGTCGTGAACGCCACGATCACCGGCGTGCCGTTCGGCCCGGGCACCCTCGATCTGCACTCCGAGCACGGACCGCTCGTGGGCTGGGAGCCAGGCCACGCCGACGGTGCGGCCTTCGAGATCCGCACCGACTACTACACGGCGAAGGCGCTGGTGCTCGACAGCTCACCCACCGCCGACGGCCTCGCACAGGGGTTCTCCTCGGGCGCCGTCGACGTGGTGGGCGACCGAGCGCGGTACCGGGAGTGGTGGACGGAGCGCATGCACGAGGCTCGAGCCGCCGAGCTCGACGACCGGATACGCGCGATCACGTCGTGATCGGTCGAGGAGCAGTTCGGGTGCATCGGCGGTCCG
>JALOLG010000152.1 GCA_025456105.1 Ilumatobacteraceae bacterium
TCGACGCCCTTCTGGTGCGTGAGCCGGGTGACGAGCGTGGCGAGCGGGACGTCGTCGGCCGGGAACCCGAACCGCTCGTCGAGCGCAGCCCGGTTCACGGCGCGCCCGGCCAGGTCCTTGGGACCGAAGGTGGCAGCCAGGTGGGGATCGGCGGCCGGGTCCCACACGTCGGTGTCGATGCCGTTGAGGATCCCCACGAGCGCGTCGCCGCGCATCCGCAGCGCGTGGTCGACCCCGAAGCCCCCCTCGGGCGTGACGATCTCGGTCGCGTAGGTGGGCGACACCGCCACGACCGCATCGGCGAGCGCGACCGCACCGGTGAGGGCGTTGACGCCACCCCACCACTCGTAGTGCCACGCGCGCGGGCCGAGCAGACCGAGCCAGGCGCCGTCGGCGTGCCCCTGGTGGGCGAGGTTGTGGATCGAGAACACCGACGGCGGCGGATCTGCGAGGGCGGCGAGCACCGTGCCGGTGTGCCAGTCGTTCACGTGGACGACGTCGGGCTGCGTCCGCTGCACGAGCGCGGCCGCGGCCCGGGAGAACGCGAAGAACCGGTGGGCGTTGTCGGGCCATCCCTCCCCCGTCGCGTCGACGTAGGGGTGCGGGCGCGCGATGCCGGGGACGTCGATCAGGTTGACGTGACCCGCCACGGGGTGCACGCCGCTGCGGACGTACGCCGGGCCGGCCCAGTCGGGGACGTGCAGCTCGTCGACGTGCTCGTCGTCGAGGCGAGCACCGTCGCCGCCCGGCCCGTAGTCGGGCAGGACGACCTCGACGTCGACCCCCTGGCGACGCAGCTCGGCGACCAGGCCGGCCGCTGCGGCGGCGAGCCCGCCGACCGAGACGATGGGTGCCAGCTCGGCCGTGACGAACGCGATGCGCACACGGTCAGTCTGGCCGGTCGGTGGCTATCGTGCCGAGAATGCTCATCCTCGGCATCATCCTGTTCGGCCTGCTCGTCGGCTGGCTCGCCCAGTTCATCTTGAGCCGTGGGCGGGCGCGCACGGGTCAGATCGACTGGACGCTCGCCCTCGTCGCCGGCCTCGCGGGGTCGTTCGTGGGAGGGCTGATCTTCAGCCTGATCGCCGGCGACGGGCTCGATCTGCGCCCGTCGGGGATCATCGGCTCCATCCTGGGTGCCGTCATCGTGACGGCCGGATGGGGCTGGTTCAGACGGCGCGGACGTTGACCGCCTCGAGGCCCTTGCGGCCCTGGGCGACCTCGAACTCGACGGTCTGACCGTCGAGGAGCGTGCGACGGCCCGTGCCCTCGATGTTCGAGAAGTGCACGAAGACGTCGTCGCCGTCAGGACGAGAGATGAACCCGTAGCCCTTCTGGTCGTTGAAGAACTTGACGGTACCGGTAGCCATTTCCTGGGAACTCCTTACGTGGTCGCCCGCCACGGTGGCCGAGCGACTGCGCCACGCTACCGGACCGCGAACGGGTTCACGCCCGGTCGCCGTCGTGCTTCTCGAGGCGCAGCGACGCGGAGTTCATGCAGTAGCGGTCGCCGGTGGGTTGCGGGCCGTCGGGGAAGAGGTGCCCGAGGTGCGCGCCGCACGCGGCGCAGGTGACCTCGGTGCGCACCATGCCGTGCGACGTGTCGACCGACAGCGTGACCCGCTCGGGGTCGAGCGCCTCCCAGAAGCTCGGCCAGCCGCTGCCCGAGTCGTACTTCGTGTCGGAGCTGAACAGCGGCGTGTCGCAGACCACGCAGTGGTACATCCCCGGCGCCTTCTCGTTCCAGTACTCGCCGGTGAACGCGCGCTCGGTGCCGGCGCGCTGGGTCACCTCGTACTGCAGCGGCGTGAGCCGTGCGCGCAGCTCGTCGTCGGAGGGTCGTGCGGTGGCGCTCATGGCGTGCAGCCTCCCACCGCGCTCACGGGGCGCGCCAGCCGTCGCGGCCCTCGGTGCCGTACTTGCGCAGCAGGAGCGCCCGCTCGGGCGTGACCGAGATGAACACGTGGGTGTCGGCCTCCGGCCCACCCGGCTCGAACATCCCGAGGTCGTAGCCCATCCGGTCCCAGAGGGCCCGGCGGCCCTCGACGGTGTCGACGATCTCGGCGGTGCCGTCGATGATCAGGCTGTCCCAGTTGGTGGCCTCGGCCACGAGCCAGTGCAGCTGCACCTTGGGGTTCGCCCGCAGGTTGGCGACCTTCACCGACGGGTTGGCCACGAACCCGACCACCCGGTCGTCGACCCAGCGCATCACGATCGGCACCGAGTGCGGGCGACCGTCGGGCCGCACCGAGGCGACGTAGACGGTCATGCCCAGGCGGGCGGCTTCCTGCTGGACGTCGGTGAGCTCCATGTGGCGACGGTACCGAGTGCGGCGAGCGACCGGCGAGGGCTACGTTCCGGTCCATGTCGCTGCCCTTCGACCCGATCGAGCACCTGCGGACCGACGGTCGCCAGGTCTTCGACGCCGCCATCCGCACCGGCCTCGACGCCCCGGTCGCCTCGTGCGACGGCTGGACGATGGCCGACCTCGTGTGGCACCTCGGCGAGGTCTGGCACTTCTGGGGATGGGTGGTGGGCGAACGTGCGCTCGACCCGGCCACCGTGGCGCAGTACCCGGAGCCGACCCGCCTGCCCGACGACGTGCTGATCGACTGGGCGCGCGCCTCGCACGTCGCGCTGGTGAACGAGCTGATCTCGGGCCCCGCCACCGACCCGGTCTGGACCTGGACCGGGTCGCCGCAGCCGGTCAGCTGGGTGAAGCGCCGGATGGCCCACGAGACGGCCGTGCACCGCTGGGACGCGGAGCGGACCGTGGGCGACGCCTATGCCGTGCCCCCGGCCGTCGCGGCCGACGGCATCGACGAGTTCCTGTCGCAGTTCCTCGCCGCCGGCGCGGGCGAGCCGCTCGAGGGCACGGTCCACCTGCACTGCACCGACACGGGCGACGTGCCCGGCGAGTGGATGATCCACGCGATCGAGCCCGGCCGGATCGAGCTCACCCGCGAGCACGCGAAGGGCGATGCCGCCATCCGCGGCCGGGCCCACGACCTGCTCCTGTGGCTGTGGGGTCGCACCGACACCGGCCTCGAGGTGCTCGGCGACGCCGAGGTCGCCCGCCGCTTCGGCACCTGGGGCCGTCGCGAGTAGCCCGCGAACGGCGCGAAGATCGGGGCCGTGGATCTGCTGCTTCCAGGAGGCGGGCTCGGGCTCGAGGGGTGGCTCGCCCCGTCGGCCAGCACGGTCGTCGAGCGAGGGGGCCACCGCGGCATCGCGGACCCCTCACCGGCCGAGGTCGACCAGGCGCTCGACGCGCTCCGCGACGGACACGTCGAGAACGTGATCCGCGAGGCGAGCGCCGACCACTTCCAGCAGGCTGCCGGTGACGGCGATGGCCCGTACGTCCTCCAGCGCTGCGCCGGCGACGCGGGCGCCATGGCGAGCGCTCCGGGCGGCGCGGACGCCGACACCGTCCGCCGGGCCATGCACGCCTACCTGGCCGGCGACGCGAGCGCCGGACTCGCGTGGGATCAGCCCACCGTGCCGGGGACGCCGAAGAAGCGGGGCTGGTTCCGCCGCGGCTGAGCCCCGGCTCGCGGCGCCGGCGCGCCCGTGTGCGAGCATGACCGCACAGCCCGGCGATGGGGTCGCCGGCCGAGATCAGGGGGATCGCATGTCGAGCACGGTCGATGTCGTCGTCGTCGGAGCCGGGTTCTCCGGCATGTACCTGCTGCACCGGCTGCGCGAGCTGGGCTTCAGCACTCGCGTGATCGAGGCCGGCGACGACGTGGGTGGCACGTGGTACTGGAACCGCTATCCGGGTGCACGCGTCGACATCCAGAGCGTCGACTACTCGTACTCCTGGGACCCCGATCTCGACAACACGTGGAAGTGGTCGGAGAAGTACTCGCCGCAACCCGAGATCCTCCGCTACGCGCAGCACGTCGCCGACAAGCACGACCTGCGGCGCGACATCACCTTCTCCACCCGCATCGAGTCGGCCCGCTGGGACGACACCGACGCCCGCTGGCACGTGCGCACCTCGGGCGGCGAGGACATCACCTGCCGCTACTACGTCATGGCGACCGGCTGCCTGTCGATGCCCAAGGAGGTCGACATCGACGGCACCGACCGCTTCCGCGGCGAGGTCTACTTCACGAGCCGCTGGCCGCACCACCCGGTCGACTTCACCGGCAAGCGGGTGATCGTGATCGGCACCGGGTCGTCGGCCATCCAGTCGATCCCCGAGATCGCCAAGCAGGCCACCCAGCTCACCGTGCTCCAGCGCACGCCCAACTACTCGATCCCGGCCAACAACGGCCCCGTGCCCGCCGACAAGCAGGCCGCGTTCGACGCCGACCCCGCCGCCTACCGCGCCGCGATGCGGCTCACCCCCGCCGGCGTGTCGTACCCGCTCAGCCAGACCAGCGCGCTCGCCGTGTCCGACGAGGAGCGCCTCGCCCGCTACGAGCTCGCCTGGGAGCAGGGCGGCATCTCGGAGTTCCTCGGGTGCTACATGGACCACCTCACCAACCCGGTGGCCAACGAGCTGCTCTGCGAGTTCGTGCGCGACAAGATCCGCTCGATCGTGCACGATCCCGAGACGGCCGAGGCGCTGTGCCCGCGCAGCTACCCGATCGGCACGAAGCGCCTGTGCGTCGACACCGGCTACTACGAGACGTACAACCGCCCCAACGTGCGGCTCGTCGATCTGCGGAAGCACCCGATCGCCACCATCACCGAGACCGGGGTCGACCTCGTCGACGAGTCGATCGAGGCCGACGTCATCGTGTTCGCCACCGGCTTCGACGCGATGACCGGTGCGATCGTGAGCGTCGACATCGAGGGTCGCGACGGCCTCACGCTCAAGGAGGCGTGGGAGGGTGGACCGCTCACCTACCTGGGCCTCATGTCGGCCGGGTTCCCGAACCTGTTCATGATCACCGGCCCGGGGAGCCCGTCGGTGCTGTCGAACATGATGGTGTCGATCGAGCAGCACGTGGAGTGGGTGAGCGACTGCCTCGCCGACCTGCGCGAGCGCGGCATCGACCAGATCGAGCCCACGCAGACGGCCGTCGACGGCTGGGTGGAGCACACCAACGAGTTCGCGAACATCACCCTCATGCCCCAGGCCAACTCGTGGTACATGGGCGCCAACGTG
>JALOLG010000153.1 GCA_025456105.1 Ilumatobacteraceae bacterium
CGTGGCGCGCCCGAGGGCGACCTCCCCGGGACCCTCGGGGACTCGCCCCTTCACCACGGTGAACCCGACCGGCGACGTCGACGCCCGCATCGCCACGAACGGCAACCGTGACCCCTCGACACCCAGCTCGCCGGCATGCACCGACGAGGCCGCCCTCACCGCCGGATCGGCGAGCACGGTGGCGACGACCCCGTCGACGAGGGTCGCTGGGTCGCCCTCGACGGCGTCGCCCTCGCCCTCGAAGCTCAAGAGCGCGGAGAAGTTCGTCCCGTAGAGCCGCGGGGTCGACGTCACGCGCCCGATGCTGGCGGTGACCACGATCGCCGCCGTCGCGAGCACCACGCCGGTGAACGCACCGACGATCGCGAGCCGACCTGACTCACGACGCCCGGGAGCCGGCTCGAGCGCGAAGCGGATCCCGGCGCCGAACGGCAGCGGCGCCCCCATTGCGTCGACCGTGCGCGCGAGCCGGCCCGGACCGACCCGCACCCGGCGATCCCCAGCGTCACCGGTCATCCACCACGCCGGCAGTGCCGCGCCGGCGAGCACGATCGCCGCGATGGTGAGCGCTCCCCCGCCGAGTGCCACCCAGTCGGCGTGCAGCCCGGACCGGGGCTCGACCCTGCGTGCGACGCCGATCGGCGCGAACGGTGACGCGAGGTAGGCCGCCACCGACCCGGCGACCACCCCGACGATCACGGCGGCCGCCGACTGCAACATCGTCATCGCCCACCGCTGCCGATGCGTCGATCCGATCAGACGGAGGACACGGCCCTCGTCGGACCGACCCGAGATCCAGCGTTGCACCGACTGCGCGACGAGCAGCACCCCCAGTGCCAGCACCGCCACGGCGAAGATCCCCAGCACGCCGCCCGGTGTGCTGGTGGCCCGCTCGGCCTTCGCTTCGACGTTCGCCATCGTCTGGTAGACGATCGTCTCCTCGGGGACGAGTGCGTCGACGGCGTCGCGGAGCTCGTCGACCCGGGCCCCGTCATCGAGTCGCACGTGCCACGCGCCGAACAGCAGCGCCGGTCGCCCGAGCTCGTCGAACAGCGCCGGGGACACCTGCGCGTACGGGAGCGCGTACCCGCCGTCGACGACGACGCCGTCGGGCGGACGCATCACGCCGGTGACGGTGAGGTCGCGAACCGGGGCGAAGGTCGGGTCACGCAGCAGCTCGCCGACAGCTGCCGCCGCCTCGCCGAACGTGATCGATCCCTCGACCTCGGCCGATCGGAGCGCCTCGATCCGTGCGCCGTCGTCCCCGCCGACGAGGCGCACGGGCAGGGTGTCGCCGACGTCGACGCCGACGATCCGGCGGAACGCCTCGTCGACCGCAACCTCGGACATCGCCGTGGGCATGCGACCCGCCACCATGATCGGACGGGCGAAGCGGTAGCCCGAACCGCCGTCGGAGGCGAACACGGTCTCGAACGAGTCCAGATCATCCAACGAGTCGGCACCCGGCGGGATGGCGAACAGCGCCTCGATGCGCGACACGTCCGACACCCCGTCGATGCGTGCGATCGCGTCGGTGGTGAGCTGGGTGAACACCCCCTGGTCGGGGTTGACGAGCACGTGCCAGGCGTCGGTGGCCTCGAGCATGCGGTCGAACGCGGTGTCGGTGCGGCGCGCCGCTGCCACCGACCACACGACGATGGCCGTGACCGCGGCCGTGACGAGCACCGTCGGCACCAGCGCACGCCAGCCGCGGCGCAGCTCGATCCGGGTCAGGATCGGCACGGCACCCACGCTCACTCTCCCCTCAGTGCGATCGCGGGCCGCACCCGTGCGGCCCGCCTGGCCGGAACGGCCGCGAGGACGAGAGCGCCGCCGACGAACACGAACGGCACCGTCGCGACGAGCAGCCAGGGTGTGACCGGATCGTCGATCATGCCGAGGTCGTCGACGAGTGCTCGCCACACCCACCGTCCGACGATCAAGCCGAGCGGCGTCCCCACGATCACACCGATCGCCGCGACGGTGGCCGCCTGCCACGACACCACCGAGCGGACCTGCCCGCGCACGAAGCCGAGCGCTTGCAGCACGGCCGTGGGCACACGGGTCCGCCGCACCGACAGCGCGAGGTAGTGCAGCGTCCCCACGGCCGCGATCAGCCCGAGGAAGCCGGCCAGCACCACGAGCAGACCACGCAACCGGCCGAGCTGCAGCACGAGCTCGGGCGGCTCTGGCGTCGAGTAGGCGCTGAACGAGAGCGCCGGGTAGTCGGCGACGAGTGCCGCCTCGATGCCCTCGGTCGGGAGACCCGGCGTGAATCGCAGGAGGAGCCGCTGGACGGTCGCCTCGTACAGCTCCGTCAGGTTCGCGCTGCCGGTGAGTCGTGCCAGCCCGCCCTCGGTCACGTACGCACCGAGACCCGGGCGGTCGGTGTCGATCGTCGGCAGCACCACCTCGCCGACCACCGTGAACGACACGCCGTCTCCGAGTGCGACCTCGTCGCCGATCCCCACGCCGAGCCGGTCGGCCGAGAGCGACCCCAGCGCGATCTCGCCGGGTGCTCCCGGCGGGCGACCCACCGTGGTGACCGGCGCCATCGCACCGCCGGCCACACGCAGGGCGCACACGGCCGAGTCGTCACCGAGGTGTCCGGCGAGCGAGCAGAACAGCCCACCGACGGCGACGAGCCGGTCGTCGGTGGCCAGCCGGGCGACGAAGCGCTCGAGCGGCTCCTCGAGTCGGCTCGGTTCGAGGTCGGGTTGCGCCGACCAGGCGAAGCCGTACCGATCGGGCTGGTCGGCAGCGGTCCGCTGGCTCGCTGCGAACGTGCCGACCGCGATCACGCCGGCGACCGCGAGCGCGGCCGCGGCGAGCGCGGCAGCCGGCGAGGCAGCGGTCCGGGGATGTCGGGGCTCGACCACCAGCGAGGTGCCGATCGACCCGCCGAGCCCGAGGTGGCCTCGCAGGCTCGCCCCCAGCGGTGGTCGCAGTCGGCGAGCCGGTTCCGCACGGACGACCGATGCCGCTCGGCGCCAGCACGCAACGCCGGCGACCCCGAGGATCACGGCGAGCGACACCGACGTGCCGAGGACGATCGCCCCGGCGTCGAGCGAGACCCCCGGGTCGGGCTCGGCGCGTCGGGCCAGCGAGATCGGGAACAGCGGCGACGCCGCCACGGCTCCTGCGGCACCGAGCACCGCTCCCGCCGCAGCGGCGAGCGCCAGCGGGGCACCCCACCCGCCCGCGACCTCGGTGCGCGACATCCCGAGCGCCGACATGACCCGCGCCTCGGCCTGCGCCTGCTGGACGTGACGACCGACCGCCAGCCAGATCGCGAGCAGCCCTGTCGCAGCGGCGACCACGCTGAACACCACGAGGCCGAGCGCGAGCGTTCGGTAGCCCACCCCGAGCGGGTCGTCGTCGTTCCCGACCCCACCGAACACCTCGGCTCCCGGCGGCACGGCCTCGACGACGGTGCGGATCAGAGCGGCGCTGTCGATCCGGCCCGGATCGCCCACGACCTGGAAGAACGCGCCTGTGCGCGCCGAGTCGTGCGCTGCGAAGAACGCGGGGCTGGCGTACGCCACCGGCGCAGCGGTTCCGGAGTCGGGTCGGAGGTCGTCGATGTCACGGAACACCCCGACGACGTCGAGCGTCAGCTCGGGGCCGTCGAGGGCGAAGGGTCCGCTCCCGGCGAACAGCGCGTCCGCTGTCGGCTGCGACATGGTGGGCACCACGAGTGGTTCGCCGACGCCGATCCGGAGCTCGGTCGCGAGGCGCTCCGGGATCGCTACCTCGTCGGGCGCGTCGAGTGCAGGCATGCGACCGGTCTGGACGAGCGGCGCACCCACCTCCATGTACCCCGCATCGGGCCCGGTGAGGATCCCGAAGTCGTACTTGGTGCCGGCGTCACCGAGCACGAAGTGGCTCACCGTCACCTCCCCGACTCCGTCGGCGGCGCTCAGGCGCTCACGGAGATCGGCAACCGCGGCGCGGTCGCTCCCGAGCGGCGGCCAGGCGACACCCACCATCCCCGTCGGTGCGTTCGTGGCCTCCTGGAAGCGGTCGAGCACGCTGCCCGTGCGGCGCGCACCCGCCGCAGTCGCCAGGACGACGCCGACCACGACGGCGACGAGCAGCGCGATGGTCACGAGCGAGCTGCGCCGGAGCCGTCGCTCGCGACGGGCCAGCAACCGAACGGCGTCGATCGAGGCCATCTGGTCCTCTGGTCAGTCCTCGATGCGCCCGTCGCGCATCCGGACCACCCGGTCGGCGCCCGCGGCGACCTCGTCGCTGTGGGTGACCATCACGATCGTCTGCCCGCCGTCGTGGAGGCGCCGGAACAGCTCGAGCACCTCGCGCCCGCCGTCGCTGTCGAGCGCGCCGGTCGGTTCGTCGGCGAGCAGCAAGGTGGGCTCGTTGGCGAGGGCCCGGGCGATCGCCAGCCGCTGGCGCTGGCCGCCCGAGAGGACGCTCGGCATGGCTCCCGCCTTGTCGCCGAGCCCCAGCAGGTCGAGCAGGTCGCGGCCGCGCGTCTCGGCGGCGCGACGCTTGGCGCCCGAGAGCACGGCGGGGAGTGCGACGTTCTCGAGCGCCGTCATGCCTTCGAGCAGGTTGAAGAACTGGAACACGATGCCGATGTGGCGACGCCGCATCCTGGCGAGCCAGTCGTCGTCGCGCCCCGTGATGGTCTCGCCACCCACCTCGATCGCGCCCTCGTCGGCGACGTCGAGTCCGGCCACGAGGTTGAGCAGCGTCGACTTCCCGCAACCCGACGGGCCCATGATCGCCACGAACTCCCCGGCCCGCACCTCGAGGTCGACGCCGCGCAGCGCCCGCACGGGCGCCAGCTCGGCCTCGAACGTCCGCCGCACCCCGGTCACCACGAGCGGTGGCTGGTCGCTCCCCGGTGTCGCGTCCTGGTCGGTCACGTCGGTCATGGTCATCGCGCTCCTCCTCACCCGGCCGCCGCCAGCCGGTACGCCGCGACGGGAGTGTCGCGACCCTTCACGAGCTGGTCGCCCAGCTCGACGAACGGGTACGTGCCGACACCGACGGCGTGCACCGTCGGCGCGCTCGCGACGGTGGTGCCGGCGGGTCGGGCGAGATCCTGCAGGCGCTGGGCGAGGTTCACGGTGTCACC